>JBGSQM010000064.1:0-48454 GCA_041738035.1 Cellulophaga sp. | reverse complement strand
ATAAAGCAGAGCCTGATGATGATAAAAGACCGCCAAGACAAAAGCAAAACAGCGCATCAAAAAATCAGAACCAAAGGAGCCAAAGTAGAAATAGAAACTCTAGAAAATAAAATAAATAAAGTTATAAAAAGTAGGCAGTAGCAGTTGGTGACTATCTAAATATATAAAACGGTTGAAAATTTATTTTTCATGTAACTACCCAGTGATTACTATAACATACTTTTAAAAACAAAAAAGGCCTCACTTTTAAAGTAGGGCCCTTTTTTTTTAAAGAAATTTCCGTTTTACTTGCTAAGCAATAAAAGTTCGTTACATTTTATTTCGGTTATGTATCGTTTCTCGCCTTCTTTGGTTTCATAAGAACGATGTACTAACTTCCCTTCAACAGCCACTTGCTTGCCTTTGCTTAAATAGTTTTCTACAATCTCAGCAGTTTTACCCCACGCCACAATATTGTGCCATTGCGTGTCTTCAACTTTCTCGCCTTTAGCGTTTTTATAACTATCACTCGTAGCGATAGAGAATTTGGCAAGCTTTGCGCCACCATCTAAGTTTACAATTTCTGGGTCGTTACCCAGGTTTCCAATCAACTGTACAGAATTTTTAAGTGCGTTCATAATTTTTAATTTTAAGGTTTAACAGTTCATTCTATCGCAACACCATTGTTTCGACGAGGCAAACTTATGGCAGCTTTTTAATCTTATTCGTTTCGGAAATAGTTACTTACGTTTACAAACGTTTGTTTGCGTTTGTAAACAAAAAAAACCCAATGATTATAAGACTTGAGCGCTAAAAATAAAAAAATGAAAAAGTGAAAAAAAAATCTAGTAAATGAAGACAAATAAAAAAACAAGCTCTTTTTGAGCTTTCAAATTGAAATAGAAATAATAATTCCAAGGACATTTTTTAAGCTTTCGACAAACGCTAATCTTAACTTTTTGATTGTTTAAGGTTCTTTATCTTCGAATAATTCTGTTTATCTGACAGGATGAAATCAGGTTTCAATTCTAGGATTAACGCTAGGTTTATAATTTGTTATTTGGCGACAAATAAAGTTAACGAATAAAACAGCATAGAAAATAAGCAAATTCAACTTAGGTGCAGGCTAGAAATAAATAATGAAAGCCGATCGTAAAATTTAGTTGTTTATTGATTTTAATTTTTTAACGAGTTGCAGGGCTTATTCTTTTAAAGTGGTTTGATAGCGGACATGCAAAAAAGTTTTGTTTTAAAGTTTAAATCGCTTCACAATAAAAAAATGGCGAGCATTGGTATAAATGCTGTAGCATATTCAAAATATACTCCTTAAACTGACGATTTAAAGTACCTTCATCCATAAAATAGCCATCATTATAATTTTAGATATTACCTTTGCTACAGTACTATTTAAGCAAAACAAATAAATGACCCTTATCTCAAAAGATATTTTAAAAGCTGTGAAGCTTTTAGAAAATGACGATGTTGTCGGCATACCCACAGAAACCGTCTATGGTTTGGCAGGAAATATTTATAGTACAAAGGCTATCCAAAAAATATTTGAAGTAAAAAAAAGACCTTCGTTTAACCCTTTAATTGTTCATGTTGACTCTTTAGAAAAGGTGCTTACCATCGTCAGTGAATTTCCAGAAAAAGCAAAATTATTAGCAAAAGCCTTTTGGCCAGGACCGCTTACTTTAATTTTAAAGAAAAATCCTAACATTCCTGATACGGTAACTGCAGGAAAAGATACTGTTGCTGTCAGAATTCCAAATCATCCGGTTACCTTGATTCTATTAAAACAACTATCATTTCCCTTAGCTGCCCCAAGTGCTAATCCGTTTGGAAGCATAAGTCCCACTAAGGCTTCTCATGTTGCAACATACTTTGAAAATTCAATTGAAATGGTTTTGGACGGCGGAGATTGCGAAAACGGAATAGAATCTACCATCATCGGTTTTGAAGCTAATGCACCCGTTATTTATCGTCTTGGCTCTATTTCTATAGAAGAAATTACAGCCGTTATTGGCAACCTTACTTTAAAAAACAAACAAGAAAATGCGCCCAATGCACCGGGAATGTTGTCAAGACACTACGCGCCTTCAACAAAAACATATTTGGTGGTTGATGTATTATCCTTTATTAAAAACTATCCAGATCAAAAAATTGGTGTTCTTGTTTTTTCCGAAGAAGTAATAGCTCCGAATATTGAAAAGTTAGTGGTGCTATCTGCTAAAAAAGATTTAAAAGAAGCTGCGTCGAAGCTTTACCAAACGCTGCACACTTTAGATTATTTAGAATTAGATATGATTGTGGCGGAAGTTTTTCCTAACTATGGTTTAGGAACATCTATCAATGATCGATTAGAAAGGGCTACAAAAAAATAAAAATCGTTCTATAGATGTTCAATTCCTTTTTTGAAAATAGAAGCCTACTTATTGCCACAAAACATGGTAAAGAAAAAATAATTGCGCCTCTTTTAGAAAAAAACTTAGGTGTAAGGTGTTTTGTTGATGTGGATTTTGATACCGACACTTTGGGTACTTTTACTGGAGAAATCGAAAGAAAACTAGACCCCATAGCGAATGCAAGGCAAAAATGCCTTTTGGCCATGGAAACAAATAACTGTGATTTAGCGGTAGCTAGCGAAGGATCTTTTGGCCCACATCCTAGTCTATTTTTTGCAAGTGCTGATGATGAGTTTCTCATCTTTATCGATAAAAAGAATGATTTAGAAATTATTGTCAGAGAATTGAGTACCGACACTAATTTTAACGGTAGCGAAATTAAAAACGAACAAGAACTTTTAGTTTTTGCAGCACAAGCCAAATTTCCTTCGCATGGATTGATACTTCGCCAATCAAAAACGAATATTGAGAATATCATCAAAGAAATTCCTACTCTGAAAGCACTAACAAAAGCGTTTTACACCCTACAAGAAAAACAAGCATCTGTTTATGCTGAAACTGATATGCGAGCCCATTACAACCCAACCAGAATGACGGTTATTGAAAAAGCAGCTCAAAAATTAGTTGATAAAATAAAGGCACACTGTCCTGAATGTTCCACACCGGGATTTGGCATTACTTCCGCCATTGAAGGCTTGCCTTGTGATTCCTGTGGATCGCCTACCAGAAGCATTTTGAGTTATGAATATAGATGCCAAAAATGTAATTTTACCCAAGAAAAATTATATCCGCATAAAAAAACTACCGAAGACCCCACTTTTTGCGATTATTGTAATCCGTAATCATCAAAAAAATCCTCAATTCTTATCTTCTAACATCGGTACAAAACGAAAAGAACCAAACTCTTTCCTTTCAAATTCTTTTTCAGATTTTCGGGTAATTAAAGTCATTATTTGTTCATCAACACCTACAGGAATAACCAGCCTACCTCCTATTTTTAATTGTGCTAATAAAGGATTTGGAATATAGGGTGCGCCGGCAGTTACAATAATTCCATCAAAAGGTGCTTCGGTTGCCAAACCTACATAACCATCGCCAAAAATTACTTTTTTAGGCCGATAACCCATTTTAACAAAAAATAATTTTGTTCTTTTGAACAGTTCTTGTTGACGTTCTATCGTAAAAACCTTAGCTTTTAAGTGCAACAAGACTGCCGTTTGGTAGCCACTTCCTGTACCTATTTCTAAAATAGTATCATTTGGTTTTACTTGTAAAAGCTCAGACTGAAAAGCAACGGTAAAAGGTTGAGAAATAGTTTGGTTGGCACCAATGGGGAAGGCCTTATCTTGATAGGCATGATCTTCAAAACTACTATCTAAAAATAAATGACGTGGAATGTCTTTAATTGCCTCTAAAACTTTTACATTATTTATTCCTTTATTGACTAGAATTTCAGCCAATTTATTGCGCATTCCCTTATGTTTAAGCGTATCTTTCAACTTGGTTATTGTTTGGAAGGGCTAAGGTAACTAACCGTTTATCAAAAAGAAAATAAAAGTGATACATCACACTAATAAAAACTTTTTTTGATGCACATTCCGATTGCATAAAGCCTTAAGTATCCTTATTTTTGAAAAAACATTTTTTATGCTAAAAGTCGGAGTGCTAGGTGCAGGACATCTTGGAAAAATTCATTTACGTTTACTCAATCAATCTGAAAAATATACTTTAATTGGTTTTCATGATCCCGATGCCATAAACGGTAAAAAAGTAGCGGCAGAATTTGGCTATCCTTATTTTGATAATATAAATACGCTAATTAATGCGGTTGATGTAGTTGATATCGTAACGCCAACGCTTTCACACTTTGATTGTGCGAAAAAAGCAATGGAAAAAGGGTGTCATGTGTTTATCGAAAAACCCATTACCAATACTTTAGCAGAGGCCGAAGAGTTGCTTTTTTTAGAGAAAAAGCATCAAGTTAAAGGGCAAGTGGGTCACGTAGAACGTTTTAATCCTGCTTTTGCTGCGGTAAAAGACAATATTATTAATCCTATGTTTATTGAAGCACATCGATTGGCAGAATTTAACCCTCGTGGCACCGATGTTCCGGTGGTTTTAGATTTAATGATCCATGATATTGATGCGATTTTAAGTGTCGTAAATTCTAAAGTGAAACAAATTAACGCTAGTGGTGTATCTGTACTCAGCAATTCCCCTGATATTGCTAATGCCAGAATAGAATTCGAGAATGGCTGTGTTGCCAATTTAACAGCTAGTAGAATATCTTTAAAAAATATGCGTAAATCGCGTTTTTTTCAGAAAGATGCCTATATTTCTGTTGATTTTTTAGAGAAAAAGGTAGAAGTTGTAAAAATGAAGGATGCTCCCGAAAATCCAGGAGATTTTGATATGATTTTACAGAATGCAGAAGGAATCAGAAAACAAATTTATTTTGAAAATCCTGATGTAGAAAATAACAATGCCATACTAGACGAGCTCGAAACCTTTGCCGATGCTATAAACAATAACACGACACCTGTGGTAAGTTTAGAACAAGGAACGAATGCGTTGAGAGTGGCTTTGCAGGTGATTAATGCTTTTTGAGTCAAAATTTAAAAGTCGAAGGTCGAAAGGCGAAAGTTGAAAATGGTAAGTCGAAGGTCGAAGGTCGAAAGAAAGTAGAGATTAAAACAGAGAGTATAAAGAGTGAATTATAAACTAAAGTGCATAAAGCTTAGAGCTTAAGGCCTAAAGCAAAAAAATTAATCAATGAAAAATATAGCAGTCATCGGAGCAGGTACTATGGGTAACGGAATCGCACATGTTTTTGCTCAAAATGGATATAATGTGCATTTAATTGATATTTCAAGTACGTCCTTGGAAAAAGGTATGGATACCATCACTAAAAATTTAGATAGAATGCTTCTCAAGGAAGTAATTTCTGAAGCAGATAAAAAAGCAACTTTAGGCAATATCAAAACTTTTACAGATTTAAAGGAAGGTGTTAAAAAAGTAGACTTGGTGGTCGAAGCGGCAACAGAAAACATCGATCTAAAATTAAAAATCTTTAAGAATTTAGACGAGATTTGCGCCCCAAACACTATTTTGGCGACGAATACATCTTCCATTTCTATCACCCATATAGCCTCTGTTACCAAACGTGCAGATAAAGTTATTGGTATGCACTTTATGAATCCTGTGCCTATCATGAAGTTAGTAGAAATTATTAGGGGTTATAATACTTCGGATAATGTTACTAAAACAATTATGGAACTTTCTGAAAAATTAGGAAAAACACCAACTGAAGTTAATGATTATCCGGGTTTTGTCGCAAACCGAATTTTAATGCCCATGATTAATGAGGCGATTGAAACTCTTTATAACGGAGTTGCAGGTGTCCAAGAAATTGATACCGTTATGAAATTGGGCATGGCGCACCCCATGGGACCTTTGCAATTAGCAGATTTTATTGGTTTAGATGTTTGTCTTTCTATTCTGAACGTCATGCACAACGGATTTAAAAATCCCAAATACGCTCCTTGTCCTCTTTTAGTAAATATGGTAATGGCGAATAAGCTAGGTGTAAAATCGGGCGAAGGTTTTTATGATTATTCGGAGTCTAAGAAGGCGGAAAAAGTAGCAAAGCCGTTTGTAAAGAGTTAAAAAACTCCCCAGCCACAAAGTTGAACTTTAAGAAGAGTAAGAAAAAATAATTGGAAAATGAAAATGAAAAATTGAAAACGAATTGCACATTGCGTTATGCGAAAAAATTGTTTTACACTTCGACTTACTTCGACTTACTTCGGCTTACTTCGACTGCGCTCAGTAAAGGTCGCTCAGTACAGGTCGCTCAGTGCAAGCACTTAGAATTACTTTGTAAAGCCTCAGGCTGAAGGTGCCTTTAAACTTATATTCACCACCAACAATTCCACTTAAAACTTTACATTTAAAACTTAAAACTTTTTTGAACTTGCGCTTGAACTTTATACTTATTACTAAGTACTTAATACTTAAAAAAAATGTTAGGACTAAAATTACCAACAGACCCAAGATGGGTGAATATTGTAGAAAAAAATATTGATGAAATTTTAATAGATCATGCGTATTGTGAGCAAAAAGCGGCTTCAACCGCTATATCTTTAATTGTTTCATTTCCTGAATATATAGATTTGGTGCAAGAAATGGTAGCACTCGTACGCGAGGAAATGGGACATTTTAAAATGGTACACGACCGCATTTTAGAACGTGGCGTGGTCTTGGGCAGAGATCGTAAAGATGATTATGTGATTGAACTCATAAAATTTTTCCCTAAAGGTGGGAGCAGAACTACCCAACTAGTACACCGCCTTTTATACGCAGCACTTATTGAAGCTAGAAGTTGTGAGCGTTTTAGATTACTCTCTGAGCAATTAAAAGACAAAGAATTAGCCGATTTTTATCATAAATTAATGGTTAGTGAAGCCGGACATTATACCCTATTTTTAACTTTTGCCAGACAATATGGAGACCGGAAAGAAGTAGATAAAAAATGGGAAGATTTACTGGTTTATGAAGCTAATATTATGAAAGATTTGGGCACAAAAGGCATAATTCACGGTTAAGCACTACTGCTTCTCTGCGTAGTACAATGTTTTAATAATACCATCGGACAAACCTATCTTGGGAACATGTATTTTTTTAGCGCCGCTCCATTTTGCGGCCTGTAGAAATATTTTAGCAGCAGGTATAATAACATCCGCCCTATCTGGGTTTAGACCCAATTTCGAAATTCGTTCTTCGTAAGTTAAACTTTCTAAAAAAGTATATTGCGCTTTTAGCGATAAATAAGTTAAGGCTTCACCTTCTTTTTTACTTGAAATTTTATGTAATTTGTTGATGTTTCCGCCTGAACCAATGATAGAAAGATTAGGAATATTTTTTACATGTTCTGTAATCCAATCTTGTAATTTCACCCAAGTACTTTCACCCACCATATTATTAAGCAAACGAACTGTGCCAAGTTTAAATGATTTTGATATTTTAATTTTACCTTCGGTAAATAGCGTGAATTCTGAACTACCACCACCCACATCAATATATAAATAGGAGCAATCCTTTTGCATTAATTGCTTTAAATCTGTGGAGACTAGAATGGCTGCTTCTTTTTTACCATCAATTAGTTCTATTAAAATCCCTACTTCCTCTTGAACTCTTTTAATAATTTCAATTCCATTATTGGCCTCCCGCATGGCCGAAGTTGCACAAGCCATATAATTTTCTACACCAGCAACTTCCATTAAAAGCTTAAAAGCCTTCATAGTATCTACAATTCTATCAGCATTTCTGTTTGAAATTTCACCAACAGTAAATGAATCTTCGCCCAACCGAACAGGAACTCGAACCAGAGCACTTTTTCTGAATTGAGTAGGTTTATTCTTTTCCTCAATAATATTATGGGTGAGCAATCTTATGGCATTAGAACCTATATCTATGGCGGCAAACTTTCTTACTTTCAAATTTAATAATTTTTAGGATTTTAATTTTTCCTTGTAATAATCATAAATGGCAAATTGTGATCTTATCTCTGCACCTTTTACTTTTCGGTAGGCATTATCCTGTTGTTCACAAAAAATTCTAGCTTTTAAATTATCACTCCATGAAATCTCAAAAGTATCTATCAATTCTTTCTTAATATCTGCGTCATAAATAGGGCAACCTACTTCAACTCGGTAGTCTAAATTACGTGTCATCCAATCGGCAGAAGATATATATACTTTAGGATTACCGTTATTGGCGAATATAAACTGTCGGGGATGTTCTAAAAATTTATCGACGATACTAATCGCCTCAATATTTTCACTCATACCTTTAATGCCTGGTATCAAACAACAAATTCCTCTTATAATCAAATTAATTTTCACTCCCGCGTTGCTTGCTTCATATAGTTTATCAACCATTTTATAAGAAGTAAAGCTATTCATCTTTATTTTGATATAAGCCTGCTTACCTGCTTTTGCATTCGCTATTTCATTATCTATAAGTTTTAAAAAAGCATTTTTGGTATAATGGGGAGAAACTATTAAATGTTTGTATTTATTAATTTTGTAGGTAGTTTCAAAAAAATCGAAAATTTTGTTTAATTCTCTTAATATATTATCATTAGCCGTAAACAAGGTAAAATCGGTATAAATACGTGCTGTTGATTCATTAAAATTACCTGTACTTATAAATCCGTAGCGTTTAATAATTGCTCCTTCTTCCCTTTCTATTAGGCATATTTTACTGTGTACTTTTAGCCCTGGAACGCCAAAAATCAGCTTTACACCTTCTGCCTGCAATTGCTCGGCATACTGAATATTGGCCTGCTCATCAAAACGGGCTTGAAGTTCTATTTGGACCGTTACTTGTTTTCCGTTTTTTACCGCATTTATTAATGAGGCTGCAACTTGTGAATTATTCGCTAAACGATACACCGTAATTTTAATCGCTTTTACTTTTGGATCTAAAGCAGCTTCTCTCAAAAATTTAATAATGTATGAAAAAGTATGGTAAGGCGTATATTGTAAATAATCTTTCTTTGAAATACTTTCGAAAATACTACCGTCTAAACATAAGCCTTTTACGGGTAATGGTTTAATTTTTTCGTATAATAGATCTTGTCTTCCTAGGCTAGGAAAGTTCATATAGTCTCTTCTATTATGGTACCTACCGCCAGGAATAACACTATCGGTATCCTCGATTTTCATTTTATCTTTCAAAAAGTTCAGCGTGTCTTTCGAAATACTTTTATCATATACAAAACGAACAGGATCACTTATTTTGCGGTGCTCCACGCTCATAGATATTTTTTCGATAAAACTTTTGCTCAAATCGTTATCCATATCGAGCTCTGCATCACGAGTAATTTTAATCATGTGGGCAGAAATAGATTTATATTCGAACATACTAAAAATATTCTTTAGGCTAAACCTAATTAAATCGTCCAACAGAATAATATAACTGTCTTCACCTTCTTTTGGCAATTCAACAAAACGATCTATCCCTTTCGGGATTTCGATTAAAGCATATTTGTTTTCTGTCTTTTTTTGATTGTTTTCACCTTTCAAAACCATTTTTATCGCCAAGTACGCCGCGGTATCTTTTAAGACTGGAAAATCTCTTAAATCGTTTAAAATGATGGTCATTAAAACAGGACTTACCTGATTTGCAAAGTAATTTTTTACAAATTCTGTTTGAGAAGCCGATAATTCATCTTCCTTTATAATGTGAATGTTTTTTGTTTCGAGCTCGTCTTCAATTTCCTTTAAAATTTTTAAACTATCGGTCTGCTGCTTAATTACAATAGTGGTAATTTCTTCTAATAAATCTTTGGCAATTTCCCCGCCTAAAACACTTTTTCCTGATCTGCCTGCTTCCACAATTCTCTTAACAGTAGCATAACGTACCTTGAAAAATTCGTCTAAATTATTGGAGAAAATACCCAAAAATCGAAGTCTTTCTATCAACGGAACCTTTTTGTCCGCGCTTTCTTGCAATACCCTTTTATTAAATTGCAACCAGCTAATTTCTCTATTGATATATTTATATTTGCTTTTAATCATTTTTTAAGTTGTTTTGGAAATAGTACTGTTTGGGTTTTTCCTTTATCAATAGCACGCCATTTATCAATACCAAAATTTAATTGTACCAAGCCAGCCGTTGGAACATTTTCTATATACTGATTGCCCCAAAGATTCACAATTTCAGTAAAAGCCTGGTTATGTCCAAATATAAGTACGGTATTTAATGTGTTTTCCAAATTCTTTACAAATTCTATCACTGAATTTCCTGAAAAATCATATAATTCTTTAGTAAGATAAAATTTATGCATCGGAAAAAGCAATACTCTTGCAGCAATTATACCTGTATGTAAAGCGCGATTAGCGGGACTAGAAAAACATGCGTCTATTTTAATATTCAGGTTGCTAAATTCTTTCGCTACAGCATAGGCATCTGCGATACCTCTTTCTTGTAACGACCTGTCTTGATCGGCAACAGATAAATCCCAAGAAGATTTTCCATGTCGCATTAGGATTAGTGTTTTCAAATTAAAATGTATTTAGTTACGGTGCTAATCTCTCTATTTTCCAGTCTATATCTTCTAAAGTATATCGAATACGATCGTGTAAACGGTTTGGACGACCTTGCCAAAACTCCATCGAAACTGGTTTTACGATATAACCACCCCAAAAACTAGGACGTTCTATTTCTTTAGATTGATATTGTTTTTCTAACAATTTAAGCTTTGTTTCCAATACTTCCCTAGAGGCAATTACGCTACTTTGGTTTGATACGATGGCACCTAACTTACTGCCATCTGGTCTAGACTCAAAATAACCATCTGATAAATTTTCAGCTATTTTTTCTACTTTTCCCTTGATGATGATTTGACGCTCCATATTGGGCCAAAAAAAAGAAATACAAACATTGGGATTGTTTGCGATAGCTTTGCCCTTTTCGCTTTCGTAATTGCTGTAAAAAATAAAACCTTCGTAGGTGTATTTTTTAAGAAGTACGACCCTGCTTTTTGGAAAACCATCCAATCCTATCGTCGAAAAAGTCATGGCATTAGGTTCTTCTATCCCTTCTGATGCCTCTGTTTCAAAAAACCATTTCTGAAAAAGTTCCATAGGATTATCCGATATTTTGGATTCCACGAGCTCACTTTTCTCATAAGATTTTCTATAATTCCCTAAATCTTTCTGCATAATTAATGGTGTAAGGCCTAAATAACAAAGTTCAACAAAAGATAGGAAAACAGGAAGTGTTTGCAGTTAATAATAAGATAAAAATGAAATTTTTTAAGAAAAATCAAAAACCTTACCGTCATCCGCTAACAATACTTTGCTGAAAATTTCGGAGGCCTCTTCTTTGAATAGTTCAATCGATGGATATCTTGTGGAATAATGCCCCAGTATCAATTGCCCTACATTGGCTTGTTTTGCAATTGAAGCAGCTTGTTTGGCCGTGGAATGTTTTGTTTTTGGCGCTAAATCTGCCTGCGATTCTAAAAAAGTAGCTTCATGGTATAGCACATCAACCTTTCTTATTTGAGGAATTATATCTGGTTTATAAGCGGTATCACTACAAAAAGCATAGCTTTTTGGCTTTACAGGATTAAAGGTTAGAAATCTGTTTTTTATGGTGCGACCATCTTCTAAAACAATATCTCTCCCGTTTTTAATATTTTGGAAATAGCATTTATCAATACCATAACTCACCACAGTAGCAATATCTAATATTCTTGGACCTAACTTTTCTTTAAATAAAAAACCATTGGTATAAACCCTATGGTTTAAAGGAATTGTCTCCACGGTAACTTTGTCATCTTCATAAATAAGCTCAGAAGTCGCAGCAGTTAATTCGTGAAAAATGAGTTTATAATTGGTATGAGAATTACCTAATTTTAATAACAACAAAATAGCTTCTTCAATTCCTTTTGGACCATAAATGTGCATTTCTGCGTCTCTACCCAAGAGTCTGAAAGTAGAAATAAGTCCTGGCAATCCAAAAAAATGATCGCCGTGCAAATGCGAAATAAAAATATGATTTATTCTTGAAAACCTTATTTTATGCTTTCTTAGCTGTACCTGAGTTCCCTCTCCACAATCGATTAAAAACATGTGGTTCTTAATCTCAAGCACTTGGGCAGTTGGGTTTGTAAGTGTTCGTGGGGTGGCAGCATAACAACCAAGGATGGTTAGTTTCATTTATTTTTGTTTCAGGTTTCAGGCTTAAAGTTTTAGGTAATCTCTTTTTTATATACAATTATCTTAGAGCGTTAAAGATGAGTAAAAAAAATCTTAAACATTAATCTACCGAAACCTTAAACAATTTTTATAGACCAAGGTCTCTTTCAATCTCTTCCATTTCAATTATATCTTTTGCTTCTTGTATCGTGGGTACTAAGGTAATTTTATGAGGCACGTCATCATACGAAATGGCATCAGTAACCAAAACAAAAGATTTCCCTGATTTTTTATGCTTATTTGATAATTCTAAAAATTCTAGTATATCGTTTTTTAATAATTTTGAAAATGAAAAAAGATTTATAATCAAATGGTCATTTTTAATCTTATCGTAACCGTTTTGCAAGTTCTCTAAAAAGATTTTTACTGATGCTTTTTCTTGGTAAACAATCGTTGTTGTTCCGTCTGAATCAAAAATCATAAGTTTTTATTTTATTTTTGAAGCTAATAAATATATGACTGCCATACGAATGGCGACTCCGTTTTCGACCTGATTTAATATGATAGATTGTTTGGAATCGGCTACATCGCTGGTTATTTCTACACCCCTATTTATAGGGCCTGGGTGCATGATGACAATCTCTTTATCCAAACTGTCTAACAGTTTTTTATTGACACCGTATTGTTGGGTATATTCTCTCGTGGTAGGAAAATAGCTTATATCAAGCCGTTCATTCTGAATGCGAAGCATGTTGGCAACATCACACCAATTTAATGCTTTTCTAAGGTTTGGTTCTACTGTTACACCTAAAGATTCAATATACTTTGGAATTAAGGTTTTAGGTCCGCATACCTTTACATGAGCACCTTGTAATTTTAAAGCAAAAATGTTAGACAAAGCTACTCTTGAATGCAGAATATCGCCTACAATAACGATATTTTTACCAGCAACATCACCTAATTTTTCACGAATGGAATACGAATCTAATAAGGCTTGGGTTGGGTGTTCATGGGCTCCATCACCCGCATTTACAATGGAAGCTTTTACGTGCTTTGATAAAAATATTCCCGCTCCAGGATTGGGATGACGCATCACGACCATATCTACTTTCATAGATAAAATATTGTTTACCGTGTCGATTAAGGTTTCTCCTTTTTTCACGGAAGATTGCGACGCCGAAAAGTTAATAACATCAGCCGACAATCGCTTTTCAGCCAATTCAAAAGACAATTTTGTTCGTGTACTATTTTCAAAGAAAACATTGGCAATGGTAATATCGCGAAGGGAAGGTACTTTCTTAATAGAGCGGTTAATGACTTCTTTAAAATGATCCGCTGTTTCAAAAATGAGCTGTATATCTTTGGCTGTAAGATATTTAATACCTAACAAGTGTGGTACACTTAACTCGCTCATTTTATTAGTTTAAAGTTCAAAGTTTAAAGTTCAAAGTTCAAAGGT
The DNA here is from genome assembly GCA_041738035.1 of Cellulophaga sp. Taxonomy (GTDB): domain Bacteria; phylum Bacteroidota; class Bacteroidia; order Flavobacteriales; family Flavobacteriaceae; genus Cellulophaga. The sequence continues at coordinate 34,901 of JBGSQM010000064.1, read as the reverse complement.
TTAGTGGGGTAAATAGATGATCTAAACTTTAAACTCTTGATTTAAAACTTTTAATTATTCATTATTATTTGTTAATTAAATATACGGCATCTTCGCCATCATTTTCTTTCCACATGACTTTTACTTTTTCATTATTGATAGCATCAACCTGCCGCCCTCTGTAATTAGGTTGAATGGGTAAATGTCTGCTGAACCTTCGGTCAATTAAGGTTAACAACTCAATTTCTAAAGGCCTCCCAAAAGATTGTATTGCTGTTAAAGCAGCGCGAATACTGCGTCCGGTATATAAAACATCGTCAATAAAGACTACTTTTTTGTCTTCGATTAAAAAATTGATACTAGTTTCACTGGCTTCTAAGGGTTTATCACCTCTGCGAAAATCATCGCGAAAAAAAGTAATATCTAAAAAGCCAAGATCAATATGTTTCACGCCGTAATCCTTCTTCAAAATATCATTTAGCCTTTTCGCCAAAAATATTCCTCTGGGTTGCAGACCAATAAGTACGGTATTTTTAAAATCTAAATGATTTTCTAAAAGCTGACAAGCCAAGCGATGCAGGATAATATTTATCTCTTTCGAAGAAAGCAATACTTTTTGACTCATGCTCAAGTTTTGTGTTTACAAAAGTATCAAATTATCTGTAAAAAATTGAAACTAATGTAAGTTTCGTTTGTAGTGTTTTTAGAAATAAGATTTAAAATAAAAACCGTCTCAAAATTTTGAGACGGTTTCTTTAAAACTTAGGAATACAAAAACTTACTTTTTCTTTTTAGCTCCTGCTTCCATTTTATCTTTCAAGGCCTGTAATTGCTCATTAGCATCTCCTAAAGTTGGTTTTGCTTCATCAGCTTGTGCCGCAGCTTTCTTAACAGCAGCTTTTACATTGCGTTGCTCTTCTGCTTTGAAAATAGCAGTGTGACTAGCAACAACTCTCTTGAATTCTTTATTAAACTCAATGATTTTAAATTCAGCCGAGTCGCCTTTTCCTAATTTAGAACCATCTTCTTTTTCTAAATGACGGGTAGGTACAAATGCTTGAATATCTTCGTTAAAATCGATAGTTGCACCTTTATCAACAACTTCTGCAATAGTTCCAGTATGTGTTGTATCTAAAGCGTACTCAGTTTCGTATTTATCCCAAGGGTTTTCGGTAGTTTGTTTGTGACCTAAAGATAATTTACGTCCTTCAACATCTAACTCTAATACTTCAACTTCTAATTTATCACCTACAGTTACAAATTCTGATGGGTGCTTAATTTTCTTAGTCCAAGATAAATCTGAAATATAGATTAAACCATCGATACCTTCTTCTAACTCTACGAATACACCAAAGTTAGTAAAGTTACGAACAATACCTTCATGCTTAGAGCCTAAAGGATATTTTGAGGTAATATCAGTCCATGGATCTGGAGTCATTTGCTTAATACCTAATGACATTTTACGATCTTCACGATCCATAGTCAATACCACAGCTTCAACCTGATCACCAACTTTTACGAAATCTTGTGCAGAACGTAAATGCGTTGACCATGACATTTCAGAAACGTGAATTAATCCTTCAACACCTTCAGCAACTTCAATAAATGCACCATAATCAGCAATAACGACTACTTTACCTTTTACTTTATCACCAATCTTAATTTCATCAGATAAAGCTTCCCAAGGATGCTTCTCTAATTGCTTAAGACCTAATTGGATTCTTGATTTGTTATCATCAAAATCAAGGATTACTACATTTAATTTTTGATCTAATTCAACAACCTCATTCGGGTGGTTAATTCTAGACCAAGAAAGATCTGTAATGTGTACCAAACCATCAACACCACCTAAATCTATAAACACACCATAAGAAGTAATGTTTTTAACAACACCTTCTAACACTTGTCCTTTTTCTAGTTGACCAATGATTTCTTTTTTCTGTTCTTCAATATCAGCCTCAATCAGCGCTTTGTGCGATACCACAACGTTTTTAAATTCGTGATTAATTTTCACTACTTTAAATTCCATGGTTTTACCTACATACTGATCGTAATCTCTAATTGGTTTTACATCAATCTGAGAACCTGGTAAAAATGCTTCGATTCCGAAAACATCTACAATCATACCACCTTTAGTTCTACATTTTACAAAACCATTAACGATTTCTTCTTTATCGTGAGCAGCATTTACTCTATCCCAAGCCATGATAGTTCTAGCTTTTCGGTGCGATAATACTAATTGTCCACTTTTATCCTCACGGATATCAATTAGAACCTCAACTTTATCACCAACTTTTAAGTCAGGATTGTAACGGAATTCGTTCAGTGAAATAACACCTTCAGATTTTGCGTTGATGTCGATAATAGCTTCACGATCTGTAATATACACTACAGTTCCTTGCACTACTTCTTCATTCATAGTATCTACAAAGTTCTCAGCAACTAATGTTTCAAACTCTTGGAGTTTTGCATCATCAACTTGCTCAATACCTTGCTCGTACTTTGTCCAGTTAAAGTTTTCTAAAAATTCTTGAGGATCTTGTACAGGTTTCTGTACTTTTACTTCAGTAGCCTCAGCTACTTCTGTTGCTTTTGTTTCTTCAGCCATTTGCTGATTTATAATTTGTATTTTGCAGTCTTACAAGAGTTCAACTAATACTACAAAAGAGTTATACTTATTTTTTTGACTTCCTTTTATCTCTTGATTCGTTTAAAAAGGAGTGCAAAATTACAAATTATTTATTAGTTTACCTATCCTATTTTATATTTAAACTTTCAATGTACTTTTTTGGAATTGTATTGGTCAAATTTTCTTATATTTAGCGCTAATATTAACCAATAAATACAAAGTAAATGAGCTTAAAAACTAAATATCAAGGGGTTTTAACTCTGGGGGAACAATTAGGAATTAAAAACGGAGACGTTTCAGAAGAAGCTGGAGTCTTAAAAATTAAAGGGGAAGCCACAACGCCTTATGAAAAAAATCTTATTTGGGATAAAATCAAAGAAATAGGAGGTGAAAATGCTGTTGATGTAAAGGCCAATATTAGCGTTAGTGATGATTCTGTTTTCCACAGACATATTGTTAAAAGTGGAGATTCTTTAAGTAAAATTGCAAAACATTATTATGGTGATGCCATGAAGTACAAGCAAATTTTTGAGGCGAATACTTCTATCTTGAAAAATCCTGATGTAATTCATCCTGACCAAGTTTTGGTTATTCCCAATTTATAGTTTTGGCAAAATATTAGACTATTTTAAAAGTAAAAAGACGCAAGTTATGCGTCTTTTTACTTTTAAAATCTTATCAAATAGGCATGCTCCTTAGTTTATTTGTGTATTGTGCTCTGACATTCTTATTTTTTAGTTATTGTTTTTCAATAACCCGCATCGCATAATTATGAATACGCTCAAATTGTTCTTTTAAGCCCATATCGCTATTATCAAAAACTATGGCGTTTTCTGCCATTTTCAAAGGAGAAAATTCTCGGTGTGTGTCTAAATGATCTCTATGCTGCACATTTTTAAGCACTTGCTCAAAAGTAACGTCTTCGCCTTTATCTAAAAGTTCCTTATATCTTCTTGTAGCTCTTTTTTCCGGTGAGGCGGTCATAAAAAGTTTCAATTCGGCATTTGGCAAAACTACAGTCCCAATATCTCTTCCATCCATTACAACTCCTTTTTGTTCTCCCATTTTCTTTTGCATTTCAACAAGTTTATAGCGCACTTGCTCCACTGCTGCGACCTCACTGACCTTTCTGGAAACCGCTAAAGTCCTAATTTCATTTTCGACATTTTCATCATTCAAATACATTTCAGAAAATTCTAATGCTTCATTGTAAACAAATTTCAAGTTTAATTTAGGTAAAATTTTCACTAGAGCAGCGGGATTACTATTTTCTCCCCCAAAAAAACTACTTCGAATAGCAAATAAAGTTACTGCGCGGTACATGGCACCTGTATCAATATAAACATAGCCTAAAGCTTTGGCTAATTGCTTTGCTATGGTACTTTTTCCTGTGGATGAATATCCGTCAATGGCTATGGTAATTTTTTTCATTTCGAAATTATATTTCTTAAAAATAAACAATTATAATAGAATTCTTTTGGACTTCTATTATAATTTCTTAGCATTTTTTACATTCTGATCGGTTAACGCTAACTGAATAACTTCAAACATATCAGAAACATAATGAAAAGTAAGTCCTTTTAAATATTCTTCCTTGATCTCTAAAATATCTCTTTTATTTTCTTCACAAAGAATAACCTCTTTAATGCGCGCACGTTTTGCTGCTAAGATTTTTTCTTTTATGCCTCCTACAGCCAGCACTTTTCCGCGTAAGGTTATTTCACCTGTCATGGCTATGCTCTTTTTTACTTTTTTCTGAGTAAATAAAGATACCAACGAGGTAAGCATGGTTATCCCGGCGCTAGGTCCATCTTTTGGAGTTGCGCCTTCTGGAACGTGAATATGCACATTATAATTCTCAAAAACATTGGGTTCTATTCCAAAAAGTTCAGCGTTAGATTTTATATATTCCATAGCAATAGTAGCAGACTCTTTCATTACTTTTCCTAAATTACCAGTAATGTTAAGAAGTCCCTTCCCTTTTGATAAAATAGATTCAATAAATAAGATATCACCACCAACACTGGTCCAAGCCAAACCTGTTACTACGCCTGCAACATCATTATTTTCGTATTTATCGCGTTCCATTTTTGGTGCACCTAATACTTTTTCAATAATTTCATTAGTTACTTTAACCTCGTACTCCTCCTCTATTGCTATAGATTTTGCTGCATAACGCACCATTTTAGCCAATTGCTTTTCTAAAGAACGCACACCAGATTCTCTGGTATAGCCTTCTACAATTTTTTCTAATTGTGCTTTGCCTATTTTTAGATGCTTGTCTGAAAGTCCATGTTCTTTTAGCTGCTTCGGTAATAAATGTCTTTTAGCAATTTCAACTTTCTCTTCAATGGTATAACCTGTAACATTGATTATTTCCATACGATCAAGCAACGCAGGCTGAATATTGGATAAGTTATTAGCGGTGGCCACGAACATTACTTTAGACAAATCGTATCCCATTTCTAAGAAATTATCATGAAAGTCGCTGTTTTGTTCGGGATCCAGAACCTCAAGCATTGCCGATGAAGGATCACCTTGATTACTGTTTGATAATTTATCAATTTCATCCAAAATGAAAACAGGATTTGAAGTCCCTGTTTTTTTCAAACTCTGAATAATTCTGCCGGGCATAGCGCCAATATAGGTTTTTCTATGTCCGCGAATTTCGGCTTCATCACGTAAACCACCTAACGACATGCGCACGTATTGTCTCCCCAAAGCTTCGGCGATAGATTTTCCTAATGATGTTTTACCTACCCCTGGAGGGCCATAAAAACATAAAATAGGAGATTTCATATCATTCCTAAGTTTTAAAACTGCTAAATATTCTATGATTCGGCGTTTTACATCTTCTAAACCATAATGGTCGCGATCTAATATTTTTTGAGCTCGTTTTAAATCGAACTTATCTTTTGAAAAATGATTCCATGGCAAATCTAAAAACAAATCCAAATAATTACGTTGAATACTATATTCGGCCACTTGCGGATTCATGCGCTGCATTTTAGAAAGCTCTTTGGTAAAATGTTCTTCTACTTTTTTACCCCATTTTTTCTTTTTTGCCTTTTGGCGCATATCATCAATTTCTTCTTCATAAGATGCGCCACCCAATTCTTCTTGAATAGTTTTCATTTGTTGATGCAAAAAATATTCTCGCTGTTGTTGGTCTAAATCGGTACGTACTTTAGACTGAATATCGTTTTTAAGCTCTAACTTTTGAAGCTCAACATTCATATATTTTAGCATAGCTAAAGCACGCTCTTGTAAGCTGGGAATCTCTAATAACTCTTGCTTTTCTTTAACACCAACACTTAAATTAGAAGAAACAAAATTGATTAAAAAACTATCGCTTTGAATATTTTTTATGGCAAACGAAGCATCACTTGGAATGTTGGGATTGTCTTTTATAATTTTTAAAGCCAATTCTTTTACCGATTCAATGATGGCATCAAACTCCTGATTCATAGGCTCAGGACGGTCTTCACTAGCCTCTCGAACAGTAGCTGTCATGTAAGGTTTTTCAGTAAGAATTTCAGCTACCTCAAAACGCTTTTTACCTTGAATAATAACAGTTGTATTACCATCGGGCATTTGTAAAACACGCAGTATTCGGGCTACTGTACCTAATGTATTTATATCCCCAACACCTGGTTCTTCAACGTCAGCGTCCTTTTGAGAAACCACACCAATAACTTTATTTCCATTATTGGCATCTTTAATTAAGGCGATAGACGAATCTCTACCCGCAGTAATAGGAATTACCACTCCAGGAAACAAAACCGTATTCCTCAAGGGCAAAATGGCTAGTGTTTCCGGCAATTTTTCGCTGTTCATTTCCTCTTCATCTTCCGCAGTTAATAGTGGAATAAGTTCAGCATCCTCATCCATTCCTTGTAACGACATATTGTCAAAATTTGAAAATTTAGAATTTCCCATAGCTATATTTCGGTCATTCTGTCACCGCAGTGCAGATTTCGTATTAATAATTAATCTTATTTAGTATCGCCAAAACAAAGCAAATAGCCATATTAGGGCAATAAATAAATATTTTTCACCTCATAAATGGCAATTCTTATGCCAACTAACAAAAAGTTTTCTAAAAAAAGTGTAACATTACTAAAATTGAAACATCATTACCACAAAACAACCACTTTTTGAGCCACAAAAATGAACATATTGATGGGTTATTGCAATTGTGTTTGCAAGGGAAACAAAGTGCCCAGCTTGAAGTTTACAACCGCTATTACAAAGCTATGTACAATACTGCGATCCGGATTGTAAAAGATAGTTTTATTGCAGAGGATGTAATGCAAGAATCGTTTTTGAACGCATTCACCAAGTTGGATACTTTTAAGGCCGAGGTTACTTTTGGTGCATGGTTAAAACGCATTGTTATCAACAACAGCATTTACCAATACCGTAAGCAATCGAAAAAGAATGAAGTTGCACTTAATGATTTTATCTATAAAGTTGAAGATCAAGACGGAATTGCTTCGGATGATGTGATTACAGAACTAAAGGCTCAAAAAGTACTGGAAAACATGAAAAAATTAAAAGACAATTACAGAGTTGCTTTGACCCTATTTTTAATTGAAGGCTATGATTATGATGAAATAAGTGAAATTATGAGTCTAAGCTATGCCAATTGTAGAACAACCATTTCAAGGGCGAAGGAAAGCCTACGACAAAAAGTTTTAAATCATGGTTGATGGTTAATGGTTGACGGATGACGGTTGAAAAAAAATATTTTTTGCTAATTGTTAACTGTTTATTGATAATTGCAAATGGTTAGATGTTCACTTCGGCTTACTTCGACTTATTTCGACTTACTTCGACTGCGCTCAGCACAGGTCGCTCAGCACTGGTCGATCAGTACAAGAGTTGTTAGTTGAAAATAAAAAAAACAGCTGATTTGAGATAAAAAAGCTTTCAAATTTATTGTTTAATAGAATATAATAGAGTAAAAAAAATTAAGCTTAGTACTTATTACTTTTTTTAATCTCGAATAGAACTTTAGGTTTTAAGTACTAGAAATGCTTAAAAAAAATAAAATTGATATGAAGGAAGATATTATAGATAATTTATTTAAAGACCTTGAAGGTTCTTTAGATATTGAAAGTCCCACTGAAGGGCATGAACAGCGATTTTTAGATAAATTGAATGGTAAAAAGGATATTAAAATAGTACCTAAAAAAAATAGTTTTACCTATTTATCCATTGCTGCGTCTATGTTAGTGTTGTTTGGTTTGGCTTTTCTTTATTTAAATTCTAACCTTAGTGTGGACGAACAAGTGGTAAAAATATCACCAGAAATTTCTAAAACAGAATTTTACTTTGCGAATGTTATCCAACAAGAAATAAACAAATTGCAAAACGAAAATGCACCAGCGACAAAACAAATAGTTGAAGATACGATGAGGCAACTTAAGAAACTTGAACAAGACTATGGTAAACTTGAAATAGATTTAATTAACGGCGGCAATAGCAAGCTCATATTAAGTGCTATGATTACCAATTTTCAAACAAGAATAGATTTATTAGCAACAGTGCTTGAACAAATTGATGAAATTAAAAAAATAAATAATGAAAAAGCAATTATATAATTACACCGCAGTACTCCTTTTAATATTACCGCTAAGCATTTTTGCTAAAACGGAATTTAATGGAAAACATACCAAAGAAAAAACCATTAAAAAAGAATATGCTGTAAACGCCGATGCCTTGATGAAAGTAAGTAATAGCTATGGAAATCTAAATATTACTTCTTGGAATGAAAACAGAATAGTTATTGAAATTTCGATTAAAGTAAATGGAAATAACGAAGATAAAGTGCAACGAAAATTAGAAGAAATAACGGTTGAATTTGAAGCTAGTAGCACTATGGTTTCTGCTAAAACTATTTTTGATAGTAACCGAAATACTTGGAACTGGAATTGGGGTAATAACAACAATGTAAACATGCAAATTGATTATAATATTAAAATCCCTATAAAAAATAGCGTGCATTTGAATAATGATTATGGCAGTATTATTCTTGACCGGATTGATGGTCATGCCAAAATATCATGTGATTATGGCCGCCTAGAAATTGGCGAATTACATGGTAGAAACAACGAATTGTCCTTCGATTATACCTCAAAATCTACTATAGGTTACATCAATAGTGGCAAAATAAATGCAGATTATTCTGGCTTTACAATTGAAAAAGCAGGAAATTTAGAAATAACGGCTGATTACACCAACTCAAGCATTCGCACCATGGAAAACTTATCGTATGCCTGTGATTACGGCAAAATTGACTTGGGTACCGTGAATAATTTAGAAGGTAATGGTGATTATATCAACGTCAAGGCCGAAACGGTTCGTGGGAATGTTAACATAAAATCTGATTATGGCGGCATTCAAATAGGTCAAATGGCAGCAGATGCGGGAAATATAAATATTAACAGCGATTATACTGGAATTAAAATCGGATATCATCCTAACTATCATTTTAATTTTGAAATAAGTACGGAATATGCAGGACTCAATGGTAAGGAAAACTTTGAATTCACCATAAGTCGTGAAAAATCTAGTGAAAAATATTACAAAGGATATTATGGAAACGCTAGCGCTAAAAACTTTGTAAATATCTCTAGCGAATACGGCGGTATCACTTTTACAAAAAACTAATTTATCAAACAAAAAATCAATAATTATGAAAAATTTATCAACTTTAGTATTAAGCATTTTATTATTCAATTCTTGTGTTGCGCAATGGGGCAATAAAGTAAAAGGAAACGGAAACATAAATACTATAGAAAGGTCTGTAGGGTCTTATGATGCCGTTGAAATGGCAGGTTTTTATGATGTAGAATTTATCGACGGTAAAGAGGGTAATTTGACTATTACAGGTGAAGAAAATTTATTAACACATATCATAACGGAAGTAAAGGAAGGTAAATTAATCTTAAAAACAGAAAAAGGCTATAATTTGCAACCCTCAAACAGAAATGGAATCAAAATAACCGTACCTGTAGAGAAAATTGATGCTGTTTACTTATCAGGATCAGGCGATATTATCTCTAAAACTACCTTGAAAAGCGATACATTCAAAGCTACTATTTCTGGTTCTGGAGACATCACCTTAGACTTAGCGGTGAGCGACTTAAAAACTACTATTTCCGGCTCAGGTGATATTGATTTAACAGGTACTGCAAATATTTTTGAAGTATCTATATCTGGCTCTGGAGATATTGATGCCTACGGATTAAAAGCGAACGAAGTAAACGTAAGTGTTTCCGGTTCTGGAGATATTGATGTTACCGCAATGGAGACTTTTAAAGCACGTGTTTCTGGATCAGGAGACATCAATTATCGCGGAAATCCAACTAAGGTTGATGCTAAAAGCTCTGGTTCGGGGGACATAACAAAAGGCTAGCCGAGAGCCTTCAAAGGGGTAAAGCCCCCTAGCCCTAGCCCCCAAAGGGGGAAAGCCCCCTAGCCCCCAAAGGGGGAACTTATTTGGCTTATGTATAAAGTTGATTGGTTTTGTCTGGGAAAGTATGAAGTAATAAGAGAAAAATTTTGGATTTAAAAGTTTAGAAGTGAAAATAAAAATTTGAACTTGAATTCTTGTACTGAGCGACCTGTGCTGAGCGCAGTCGAAGTAAGTCGAAGTAAGTTGAAGTGTGCGCTTGAACTTGTTGTATTTCGTATTATTTTAAAACTTAATAGTTTGTATTAAGTTAGTATTTTACTAGCCCACTATCTAACTATTTCACTTCTTCACTATTTCACTAATTCACTTCTTGTATTCAACTTCAATTACCTATTTTTGCCTCAAACTTTTATAGAGATGCTTATCATTGGAATTGCTGGAGGCACTGGCTGCGGAAAAACAACAGTTGTGAATCAAATTATTAATGAACTACCTATTGGCGAAGTAGGCGTTATTTCACAGGATTCTTATTATAATGATTTATCGCACTTAACCCTTCAAGAGCGTCGAAAAACCAATTTTGACCACCCTAATTCTATAGATTTTAAACTCCTAGGCCAACATTTAAAAGAATTGAGAGCGGGTCATTCTATAAAGCAACCTGTTTATTCGTTTTTAGAATGTAACCGCACGGACGAAACTATACCCACACACCCGAGAAAAGTAATGATTGTGGAAGGCATTTTAATATTAACCAATCCAGAAATTCGTAAAATGTTTGATATTAAAATTTTCGTTCATGCCGATTCTGATGAGCGATTAATTAGACGCTTAAAACGCGATATTAATGAACGCGGGTGGGATTTAGATGAAACAATCGCCAAATATCAAACAGTTATTAAACCCATGCACGTAGAGTTTATAGAACCTTCAAAAGAATATGCGGATATCATCATTCCTAATAATAAGTATAATACCGTTGCCGTTGAAATTGTAAAAAGTATTATTAACGAAAAATTGATGTAATTTTAATGCTAATTCTAGCTCATTTTTAAGTGTCAAATGAATTTTAAGGGATTAAAAAATAAAAAATGGTTTACAATCGCCTCCAATATGTATGTATTGGTGCTCACTGTTTTTGTTATTTGGATGGTTTTTTTTGATACTAACTCACTTCTCATCCATTTAGAACTTAAAAAAGAGATTAAAAACTTAGAGAAAACTAAAGTATTTTTAATGGATGAAATCGCAAAAGATAAAATTGTTATCGAAAAATTATCTAGCGAAGAAGAACTTGAAAAATTTGGTAGAGAACAATATTACTTAAAGAAAAAAAACGAAGAAATATATTTAATTGAATACCAAGATAGTATAAAAACTAAAGATGACTAAAAATAAAAAATCACTTTTTAATGATTTTTCTGCTGTTACTGCACAACAATGGAAACAGAAAATTCAATTTCAATTAAAAGGGGAAGATTATAACCAAAATTTAGTTTGGGAATCGGTAGAAGGTATAAAAGTAAAACCATTTTATAATGCAGAAGACATTCTTCAAGAAAACACCATTCCAAAACCTTTACAAATTTGGAAAATTACTCAGGCTATTTATGCAGGCAATGCAGAAATTGCCAACAAAAAAGCCTTAAAAGCTCTAGAAAAAGGGGCAGATAGCATTTTATTCACAATTCCATCCCAAGAAATCAACCTTGCAATTCTCTTAAAAAATATTACCTTAGACACAACTCCTATTTATTGCGACATTCCTTTTTTATCCGCTGAATACTTAGCCAATTTTAAGCATTATGAAAATTTGAGCAAGGCAGGCTTCTATTTTAATACAGATATCATTGCAAATCTTTGTAAAACAGGAAACTGGTTCACTAGCCTTGAAAAAGATTTTGAAGAATTCTCAGCAATTATCGCAGCACATAAAAATGTTGTTATTGATACATCAATATATCAAAATGCAGGAGCTACTATTACGCAACAATTAGCCTACTCATTAGCACATGCTAATGAATATTTAAATGTTCTTGATGCCGATAAATTGTCCCATTTTTCATTCTCTTTTAAAATTGCGGTAAGCACCAATTATTTCTTTGAAATTGCCAAAATCAGAGCTTTGCGACTACTCTGGAAAACCTTAGCTTCTGCTTATGCCATACCCATTCAATGTAAAATTATAGCTTTTCCAACTAAAAGGAATAAAACACTGTATGATTACAATTCCAATATGTTACGCACTATAACCGAAAGTATGGCCGCCATTTTAGGTGGCGCAGATGCTATTTGTAATTTGCCCTATGATGCCGTTTACCATAAAACCAACGAATTTGCAGAACGTATTGCTAGAAATCAATTATTGCTTTTAAAAGAAGAGAGTTATTTTGATAAAACAACAAATGCTGCTGATGGCGCTTATTATATTGAAAGTTTAACCCAGCAGTTGGCCGAAAAATCTTTAGAACTTTTTAAAGAAATAGAAAAGTCAGGTGGATTTTTAAAGCAATTAAAAGACAACACCATTCAGAAAAAAATAAAGGAAAGTGCCCAAAAAGAACAAGATCTTTTTGATACTGGGAAAGAAATTTTAGTGGGCAGCAACAAATATCAATCCAACTCCGATAAAATGAAGGGAGATTTAGAAATTTATCCTTTCGTAAAGAATAAACCAAGAAAATCCATTATAGAGCCCATTATTGAAAAGCGCTTGGCAGAGGAGTTGGAGCAGAAACGCTTAGAAGACGAATAGTTGATAAAAAAAATTCAGATTCGTTAAAAATGAAAAATAAAAACAATTATTAGGTCTAAAAATATTGAATTTGAACTTAGTACGCTTGATGAAAATAGTTTAAAGTTTGAAGTTTCAGGTCAACGTGGCTTACGAATATTTATTTATTGAACTTGATACTTGAGCTTCAACTTGAACTTAAAATTTATAGTATTGTTCTTTGGTAGGAAAAAGTTTTAAATACAGTTTACAAATAGTAAATAATAATCAAAATTGAAAGTTTAAAATTGTGATTAATGAATAGAAAAGACCTTCAACATATCCGCTTAGCGAATGCAAAAGAATCTAAAAGCGAGCCTATAAGTACTTTTGAAACTGCTGAGGGTATTCCCATACAATCTTCCTATCAAAATAAGGATATCGAGGGTTTAGAACATTTGAATTTTGCTGCGGGTTTTCCGCCTTATTTGCGTGGCCCGTATGCCACTATGTATGTTCAACAGCCATGGACAATTCGTCAATATGCGGGCTTTTCTACTGCTGAAGAAAGTAATGCTTTTTACCGTCGTAACTTAAAAGGAGGACAAAAAGGACTCTCCGTAGCCTTTGATTTACCTACCCACAGAGGCTATGATAGTGATCACGAACGTGTGGTTGGTGATGTCGGAAAAGCAGGCGTAGCCATTGATTCAGTAGAAGATATGAAAATTTTATTCGACGGGATTCCCTTAGATAAAATGTCGGTTTCCATGACCATGAACGGCGCTGTTTTACCCATTTTAGCCTTTTATATTGTAGCGGCTCAAGAACAAGGAGTTACCTTAGCACAACTTTCCGGCACTATTCAGAATGATATTTTAAAAGAATTTATGGTGCGGAATACCTACATTTACCCGCCAACCCCTTCCATGGAAATTATTGCGGATATTTTTGAATATACAAGTCAGAAAATGCCGAAATTTAATAGTATTAGCATTTCAGGCTATCACATGCAAGAAGCAGGTGCAACGGCAGAAATTGAATTAGCATATACTTTGGCAGACGGCTTAGAATACATTAGAACTGGCTTAAAAGCAGGACTAAAAATTGACGATTTTGCACCCAGATTATCCTTCTTTTGGAGTATTGGGATGAACCACTTTATGGAAATCGCTAAATTAAGGGCTGGACGAATGCTTTGGTCAAAATTAGTTCAACAATTCAACCCAAAAAGCGAAAAATCATTGGCTTTACGAACCCATTGCCAAACCAGTGGTTGGAGCTTAACCGAGCAAGATCCATTTAATAATGTTGCCAGAACAACTATCGAAGCAATGGCAGCCGTTTTGGGTGGTACGCAAAGTTTGCATACGAATGCGTTGGATGAAGCAATAGCTTTACCTACCGATTTTTCAGCAAGAATCGCAAGAAATACGCAACTTTTCATTCAAGAAGAAACGAAAATCACAAAAACTGTAGATCCGTGGGCTGGTAGTTACTATGTAGAAAAATTAACCTATGAACTTGCCGAAAAAGCATGGGCTTTAATGGCAGAAGTAGAAGAATTAGGAGGCATGACCAAAGCCATTGAAGCAGGTATTCCAAAAATGCGGATTGAAGAAGCCGCTGCAAAAAAACAAGCGAGAATTGATAGTGGACGTGATAAAATTATCGGGGTAAACAGTTACCAGTTAGCGAAAGAAGACCCTTTACATATTTTGGAGGTTGATAATCAAGAAGTGCGTCGCCAACAACTAGAACGCCTATCCAAATTAAAAGCACAAAGAAATCAAACGGATGTTGATAAAGCCTTACAAAATTTAACGAATGCTGCGAAAGCCAAAACAACATTTAATGAAAAATCTGAAAAAAAATCGTTAGATGCTGATAGGCATCAGCATATTAATTTACTAACTTTAGCGGTAGAAGCTGCAAAAGTAAGAGCTACTTTGGGCGAAATAAGTGATGCTTTAGAACTTGCTTTTAAAAGGCATAAAGCCATCATAAAAACCTTTACAGGGGTGTATTCGAAAGAAATTCAAAATAACGAAAGCTTTAAAAAAGCAAGAGAACTTGCCGACACTTTTGCCGAACAAGACGGGCGAAGACCCCGAATTATGATTGCTAAAATGGGTCAAGATGGGCATGATCGTGGTGCAAAAGTAATCGCTACCAGTTATGCAGATTTAGGTTTTGATGTGGATATTGGGCCTCTTTTTCAAACGCCCTCTGAAGCCGCAAAACAAGCCGTAGAAAACGATGTTCATATTTTAGGCGTTTCTTCTCTAGCAGCAGGGCATAAAACCTTAGTCCCTCAAGTGATTGAAGAACTAAAAAAACAAGGTCGAGAAGATATTATGGTCGTTGTTGGTGGCGTAATCCCAAAACAAGATTATCAATTTTTGTTTGATGCCGGAGCTGTGGCCATTTTTGGACCTGGAACGAAAATAAGTGAAGCTGCAATTCAAATTTTAGAAATATTGATTGAAGAATGAAAACACTAAAAATTGCGTTAGACTGGACTCCAAATATCAATCATATTGGGATATTAATCGCCAAAGAACTTGGTTTTTATAAGGATAAAGGAATAGCACTTGACATCATAAATCCTTTAGACGACAATTACGAATTAACACCTGGCAAAAAACTAGAATTAGGTTTAGCTGACTTCGCTATAGCTCCTTTTGAAACTGTAATTAGCTTAAATAATAAAGAAAACAAGGTTGATGCGCTTGCAATTTATGCCATTTTACAAGAAGACATTAGCAGTATTGCATCCCTTAAATCGAAAAATTTAACGAAACCAAAACTGCTCGATGGAAAAATTTATGCCTCCTACAAGGCTCGCTATGAAGATAAAATAGTAAAAGAGTTAGTGAAAAATGATGGTGGAGCGGGAAACGTCGAAATTATTTATCCTGATAAATTAGGAATATGGAATACCTTAATAGAAGGTAAAGCTGATGCGACTTGGATTTTTGATAATTGGGAAGGCGTTGAGGCTAATGTAAAAAATATCGAACTAAATACATGGTCTCTAAAAGATTATGGAATACCTTACGGTTATTCGCCTGTAATTATTACCAAAAATTCAAATATAAAAAAATTAAAAAAGCATTATTCCAATTTTGTAAAAGCAACTAAAAAGGGCTATTTATTTGCACTTGAAAACGATTCTGAAACGCTTTCTATTTTAGAGAAATATGTAACAGAATACGACCTTAAAAATATAAATCTTAAAGAAGCATTATATGCAACAAAACCATTTATTGGTAATATAAATACCTGCGGATCAATGCACCCTAAAAGAGTCAGTTCTTTTTTAAATTGGTTGGTGGATAAAGAGTTGGAAAGTGTTGTAATTAAAGAGCAAACTTTGTTTTCTAATGAGTTTTTAGGTTAAATTTTTTACAATAATAAATTATTTGTAAAAATCTAATGAACATATTATTTTATTTAACACATCAAAAGCATTTTAAAACCTGAAAACTTATATTTACCTCATGAAATTTCTTTTACTAATTTGTTTTAGCCTTAATTTCACTAATTCAATTTGTCAAATTACTGAAATTAAAAAAAAAGAAAACTTTATTAAAATTTGGGGACTATTAAAGTATCATCATCCTGAAATTAGTAATGGTAAATTTGATTTTAATGCTGACTTTCTAAAAGAATACGATAAGTTGAAAGCGATTGAAACAAAGGAAGAATTTAGTCAACAAATGCTTAATTGGATTGACACTTATGGCACAACAAACCTTAAGATAAAACAAAATCAAAATAATGATGGTTTATTCAAAAGAAATGCAAGTTTTGAATGGATAAACGAATCAGATTTTAGTCCTAGATTATCAAAATTACTTAGTAATTTAAAAAACAATATAAACTATAACGACCACTATGCTAAAGTCAAAAAATTAAGTAACTCTGTTGATTTTAGTAATGATATTCCTGTATTATATTTTGACGCCACAAAAGAAGATCATCGATTGCTTTTTCTTGCTTCCTTTTGGAATGCTATGCAATATTGGAATGTAAATATTTATTTAACTGATATTCCTTGGCAAAATGTTTTGAGCACATCGGTATTTGACTTTAGTAAAACTGATAAAGAAAATTTTGAAATAGCCAAAGAAAAATTATTTAGTAAATTAAATGATTCTCATTCCGATTATCTTTATAGTCAAACACTTAGTTCTATAAAGAAATACCCAAACTTCGGAGGAAGACTCGTTAATGATTCTTTAGTAATAACTACAGTTTTCAATAAAAAAGAGTTTGAAGAAGATAACCTAACAAAAGGAGATATTATTTACGCTATCAATAACACAAAAATTAGAGACAATTATTTAGAAAAATATGATCAGGTAATAAGTTCTTCGAATGAAAATAATCTAAAACGAGCTGTTGAAAAAACGTATTTATTAGCCTCAAATAATGATTCAATTCTTGTAAATATCCTCAAAAAAAATGGAGAAAATTTAACGCAATACCTAACGTTAAGTTCTTTAAAATATCCCGCAGAAAAATACGTGCGTTTAAGAGCTCCTGAAAAACAAAACTGGAAAGAGTTGATGTCTGGCATAGGATATATAAACCTTGATAATATTAATAAAAAAGAACTAGAAATAGCTTTTAATAAATTTGGGAGCTCTAAAGGAATAGTTATCGATTTAAGAAATTATCCAAAAATAATTAGCGCATTTGATATTGCAAAATATCTTTATCCAGAAGCAAAGGTTTTTTTAAAAGGGCTAGCATCTATAAAACCCTCTTATGGTTTATATGAATTTAAACCTGCTTTAAGTATCATTAAAAATCCTTTTAAAGCAGGAAATAAGAATAAAAATTATTACAAAGGAAAGGTTATTTTATTGGTTGACAGAACAACAGCAAGTAAAGCAGAATGGATAGGTATGGCTATACAAGCTTCACCAAATTGTATCACAATAGGAGAACAAACATTTGGCGCGGTAATGAACAGAAACACAATCAAGCTTTTGGATGCAACAGAAATTGATTACACGGGAGTTGGAGCTTTTTATCCAAATGATGAAAGAGTTCAAAGAAACGGATTAAAATTAGATATTAAGATAATAGAAAGTGCATTAAAATATGATGATAACCTTTACATAGCTACAGCTATTAAATTAATCAATTCTCAATAAGACATTTAGTTCTTCTAAAAAAAACCTAAATCTCAACAAGTTTTAAACAACACTTTATCTATAATCCTCACGTTAACAAGCCAGTTGGCAGAAGATTTAACCAAATTTAACGCAGTTAGCCTTGTTTATTCACGAAGTGTTAACAAAATACATTTTATAACATTATAAATAATCGTAATTTTAGCCCCTAACTAAGGTAATAGAATGGGCAAGATAATAGCCATTGCAAATCAAAAGGGTGGTGTTGGTAAAACAACAACTACTGTAAATTTAGCCGCTTCTTTGGGTGTGCTAGAAAAAAAAGTTTTATTAATTGATGCTGACCCCCAAGCAAATGCAACTTCTGGTCTTGGTATTGATGTCGATAGCGTTGAAATTGGTACCTATCAACTGTTGGAGCACAGCAAAACAGCCGAGGAATGCATTATCAAAACAAGCTCCCCAAATGTTGATTTAATTCCCGCTCATATTGATCTTGTCGCGATAGAAATAGAACTTGTTGATAAAGATGAGCGTGAATACATGATGAAAAAAAGCATCACGCATCTCAAAGAAAAATACGATTATATTTTAATAGATTGTGCTCCTTCTTTAGGGCTATTAACATTGAATGCCTTAACGGCTGCGGATTCGGTAATTATCCCAATCCAGTGCGAATATTTTGCTTTAGAGGGTTTAGGTAAATTACTCAATACTATAAAAAGTGTACAACGTATTCACAATGCAGATTTAGATATTGAGGGCTTGTTGTTAACGATGTATGATGCTCGTTTGCGACTATCAAACCAAGTAGTGGAAGAGGTACGTAAACATTTCAGCGAAATGGTTTTTGATACCATTATTCAACGTAATGTTAGGCTAAGTGAAGCTCCAAGTTATGGAGAAAGTATTATAAAATACGATGCCAGTAGTAAAGGTGCAGAAAATTATTTGAGTTTGGCACAGGAAGTATTGAAGAAAAATAAGGAGATAGTATAATGGCGAAAGCAACACAAAAACAGGCTTTGGGTAGAGGTTTATCTGCTTTGCTTAAAGACCCTAATAACGATATTAATTCTGCAACAGACAAAAATGCCGATAAGGTTGTAGGCAATATTGTGGAGTTAGATTTAGTGGCTATTGAAATGAACCCGTTTCAGCCACGTTCTAATTTTAATGATGAAGCTTTACAAGAATTGGCTTCTTCTATTAAGGAATTAGGGGTCATTCAACCTATTACAGTTCGTAAGTTAGACTTTAACAAATACCAATTAGTTTCTGGAGAGCGCAGGTTTAGAGCTTCAAAGTTGGTAGGATTACAAACAATTCCGGCCTATATAAGAATTGCCAACGACCAAGAGTCGTTAGAAATGGCATTGGTAGAAAATATTCAAAGACAAGATTTAGATCCTATAGAAATTGCTTTATCTTACCATCGTTTAATTGAGGAAATTCAGTTGACTCAGGAAAAATTGAGTGAGCGTGTGGGTAAAAAGCGTTCTACCATCACCAATTATTTGCGATTATTGCGTTTAGACCCCATAATTCAAACGGGAATTAGAGATGGCTTTGTAAGTATGGGTCATGGAAGAGCCTTGGTAAATATTGACAAAAAAGACGATCAGCTTTCACTTTACGAAAAAATTATTAGTGAAAATTTATCTGTTCGCGAAACTGAAAAAGCGGTAAAAGAATACCAGGACCCTAAGTCAGCAAAAAAGCTTAATGAACCAAAAAAGGAAACAACACCAAAATTTATTGAAAGCAGTTTAGTTGACTTCGCAAACTATTTATCTGTAAAAGTTGAGGCAAAATCTTCGGAAAATGGCAAAGGTAAATTGGTAATTCCATTTAAATCAAAAGAGGAATTTGAGCGTCTTAAAATATTAATTCTTGGGGAATAAAAATAGCATATTAGTACTCCTTTGTTTGAGTTTTACTTTTGTGTTGTTTTCACAAGAAGAAGAAAAGCAGAAAAAAACCAAAGTAAATCCAGAACAACTCGATACCATTCCATCTGATTTAAAAAAAGAAGGAATTAGGGTTGCGGATACCGTATTCCTAAAAAAAAGAAGAGAAATTAATCCTTTAGCACCTTCTAAGGCTGCCTTCTTTTCTGCTATTTTACCAGGTTTAGGCCAGGCTTACAACAAAAAATATTGGAAAGTACCCATTGTATTTGCAGCTTTGGGCACCACTATTTACGCCTATGATTTTAATAATACACAGTATCAAAGATTCAGAACAGCTTTCAAAAGAAGGCAAGCTGGGTTTATAGATGATGAATTTTACGATTTGCCACCTAAGACCAATACTCCTTTATCAGCCCCCGAATTTTCTACTGCCGCACTCCAAGATGCGCAAGAAAGGTTTCAAAGAGATCGAGATTTGATGCTTTTGTTGACCCTAACTATGTATGCGCTTAACATTATTGATGCCAATGTTGATTCGCATTTAAAACAATTTAACATAGATGAGGATTTGAGTATAAATTTTCAACCTTATATAGATTACAATCAAGTAACTGCCAGTCCAAATTATGGTATGGCTTTAACAATAAAATTTTAAATATGAATATTGCTTTATTCGGATATGGTAAAATGGGTAAAATGATTGAAAGTCTGGCCCTTCAAAAAAACCATACGATAGTAGCCAAAATTGATATCGATACTAAAAACATAGATTTTTCGAAGATTGATGTTGCCATAGATTTTAGCGAACCTTCCGCAGCGTTCGATAATATAAAAGTGTGCTTAGAAAACCAAATACCCATTATATCTGGTACTACAGGTTGGTCAGCGAAGTACAATGATGCGGTAGCGATTTGTAACCAAAACAATGGTGCCTTTATTTATGCATCGAACTTTAGTTTGGGCGTCAATTTATTTTTTGAGTTGAACGACCATTTGGCAAAAATGTTGTCTAATCTCAGGGACTACAGTGTTTCCTTAGAAGAAATACATCACACCCAAAAATTAGACGCTCCTAGTGGCACAGCCATTACTTTAGCAGAAGACATCATTAAAAATACCGCTTACACTGGTTGGAAATTAGATGCTACTGAGGATGGCATTTTACCTATTACAGCCATCAGAGAAGGTAATGTGCCCGGAACACACAGTATTAATTATCAGAGCAATGTTGACAGCATTGAAATAAAACATACTGCACATAGCAGAGAAGGATTTGCACTCGGCGCACTAACCGCAGCGGAATGGATTGTAGGTAAACATGGCGTTTTTACTATGAAAGATGTATTGAATATACGGTAGTAGTTAGTAGTTAGTGGTTATTAGTTAGTGAAAAATACGAATTACGAAATAAGAAATACGAGAAATGTACTAAGTTTTAAAATACGAAGTACGAAATAAGAAAAACTAAAAAAAGTTTAACAAACAATCAACGAACAACTCTTGCACTGAGCGACCTGTACTGAGCGACCTGTACTGAGCGCAGTCGAAGTAAGTCGAAGTAAGCCGAGGTGAACAACGAACAACGATTATAAATAAAATAAAATGAACGGAACACAATGGTTAGTTTTCATCCTAATTATTCAAGTAATTCACTTTTTAGGGACTTGGAAATTATATGTTAAAGCAGGTAGAAAAGCTTGGGAAGCTGCCATACCCATTTATAACGCTGTGGTATTAATGCAAATTATCAACCGGCCTAAATGGTGGGTGATATTGTTATTTATTCCGATTATAAATTTATTGATGTTCCCTGTTATTTGGGTAGAAACCATCCGTAGTTTTGGCAAAAATACCTTACTAGATACCTGGTTGGTACTGTTAACTCTAGGTTTTTATACCTTTTATATCAATTATGCTTTGGATGTAAAATATATAGAAGACAGGAGTTTACATCCTAAAACAGTCGCTGGGGAATGGGTAAGTTCTATTGTTTTTGCTGTCGTTGCTGCCACTATTGTACATACCTATTTTATTCAACCTTACGTTATTCCCACTTCTTCTTTAGAAAAAACATTGCTAGTGGGCGACTTTTTATTCGTCAGTAAATTTCATTATGGCGCGAGGGTACCGATGACGGTTGTTGCCGCACCTATGGTTCATGATTCTTTGCCGATTTTAAAAACAAAATCATACCTCGCCGATGTAGAAAAAGAGACCTCTAAAACATCATGGAAAAATAAGTTAAGACTCCCTTATTTTAGACTTCCAGGATTTAAAAAAGTAAAGAAAAATGATATTGTGGTATTCAGCTGGCCAGCGGATACAGTGTATCAATTTTTTAAAAAAGCCAAGGGAGTTGTGAAACCCATCGATAAAAAATCGAATTACGTAAAACGTAATGTAGGCTCTCCCGGAGATTCCCTTGCCGTAATCAATGGCGATGTATATATCAATGGCGAAAAATTAGTATTAAACTATCGAGCAAAACCAGAATTTCATCATATAGTTACTACAAAAAATGATATGGATAATACTGCCATTAAATTAGTAGGTGGCATGGAGGTCTTTTCAGGTGGCGTTTTAAAAATTCCGAATGAAGCGCTGCTCAAAGAAAATTCTGCCGAATTAGTTAAAAAATTAGGTTTGGAAGCCTTAAAGAAAGATTCGCTCTATACCTATTATACAGGTGGAATAGGAAATCAACAACAAGCCAATTACCTGCAAGCTTCAAATGTAAAGAATATGGCTTTATTTAATTTAACGGATCAAGAAGCTAAAAACCTTGTCGGAAAATCAGGAATAATAGCCGTTGATAGGTTTAGTGAAAAAAATGCGGATGCGAGAGTCTTTCCCCAAGACAAAAACCTCATGGGAACTATAGATAATTTTGGCCCCATTTACATTCCAGAAGCAGGGAAAACCATTGAATTAAATATAGAAACGCTGCCGTATTACAAAAAAATTATTAGAGATTACGAACACCATACCTTAAGTGTTTCAGGTAATCAGATATTGATTGATGATCAAGCAACAACAACCTATACCTTTAAACAAAATTATTATTGGATGATGGGTGACAACAGACACCGCTCCGAAGATAGTCGTGTTTGGGGATATGTTCCCGAAGATCATATTGTAGGTACGCCAATTTTTATTTGGTTTAGTGTGGATCATTTTACTGAAGGCATTAGTAATTGGAAAATACGCTGGAATCGCGTATTTACCACAGTAAACGGCGACGGTGAGCCTGTGTCCTATTTCAAGTATTTTCTAGGACTATTGATAGCTTATTTTGTATTTGATTTTGTTCGTAAGAAGAAGAAAAGCAGTAAGCCGTAGGCTTTAAGTTGTATGCACTAAAAAATAGTGGTTGGTTGTCAGACAAAAAAACATGAAATAAACTTTTGACATTCGACTTTCTACATTCGACTTTCTCCATTTTCAATTTTTAATTCATAAGATGACAGTAGTATTACATCCTGGTTATTTTTTAAATCTCACTAATTTTGCGTTTATCGCTCAAAAAGAAATTAGTTGGGAAGTTTCTGGGAATTATC
The DNA here is from genome assembly GCA_041738035.1 of Cellulophaga sp. Classification (GTDB taxonomy): domain Bacteria; phylum Bacteroidota; class Bacteroidia; order Flavobacteriales; family Flavobacteriaceae; genus Cellulophaga. The sequence continues at coordinate 11,540 of JBGSQM010000064.1, read as the reverse complement.
AAAAACAGAGTTATAGAAACCGATGCCACATTGCAAATGACAGAGGTTTTCACACCCTAAGCATTCCTATAAAGCATAATGGGAAAGTGAATGGGCGGAATCCTTATGCCGACGTAAAAATTGATAATAAGTATGCCTGGCAACGGCAGCATTGGCGAACCTTGCAAACTGCTTATAGAACCTCTCCTTTTTTTGAATTTTATGAGGATGATATAGCGGTGTTATACGAACAAGAATATACTTCTTTGTTAGAATTTAATTTGAAAACCATTGAAATTGCTTGTAATTGCTTGCAACTAAAAATGCCAAAAACTAAAACCACTGTCTATCATAAAACTCTAGAAAATGATACTGACGCCCGGTTTTTAATCGATGCTAAAAACAAAACGAATATCGCTTTTGAACCCTATGTTCAGGTTTTTGATGATAGAAACAGCTTTATAGAAAATCTCAGCATTTTAGATCTGCTCTTCAATGAGGGTACCAATGCCTTAGCTTATTTACAAAACATTCCTTTACATTTTATCGATGATTAGGTTTATAGTCCATTACGGCATTCACTTTATAGTTCCGTTTTTTATAGCTTTTGTCTTTTTTAAAGAAAATAGAACTCGGGTTGCCCTGATACTTTTAGCAGGAATACTTATTGATGTGGACCATTTGTTAGCCAACCCTATTTTTGATCCCAACCGTTGCAGCGTAGGCTTCCACCTTTTGCATCAATACTGGGCGATAACGCTCTACTTTTCTCTACTTTTCTTTGAAAAAACAAGAATTTTTGGCATCGCCTTGATTTTGCATATTCTTGCGGATACTGCGGATTGCTGGTTGATGTAGCTGAGTAGCTAGTAATTAGTGGTTGGTACTTAGTTTTCATTGATGGTTATAAATTAAACCATTTTTTCTACCGACTAGTCTTTAACGACTACCCACCATTTTCTTCCTACACGAAGACTTTCGATATTAGTCATTTTTTTACCAACGAAAAGAAGCCATTACTGGAAAATGGTCTGATAAATTTAGGTCAAAGTTTTTATGTGTTATAACTTCCAAGCGGTTGTCCGCCAAAATAAAATCGATCCTAAAAGGATAATATTTAAAATTATAGGTGCGGCCGTAACCTGTGCCTTTTTCTTGAAAAGTGTCTTTCATGTCTTCTCCCTTAATGGTTTTATATACATTAGAATATTGTGTGCCATTAAAATCGCCGCAAATAATCGTTTTATACGAAACCAAAGCTCTATGAGATTTAACAATTTCTGCTTGTTCTTGTTGTTTTTCGAACGAGTGAGATACCCTTTTAAACAATTTTGAAGATTGCTCCTTGGCTAGCGCATCCTTGTCTGGAATAATCCTTAACGATTCTAAATGTAAATTATAAATCCTAAGGGTATCATTTTTATACATTACATCTGCAAAAGAGCCATTATTGGGGCTTTCCGGGAAATTTAATAAACCACTATTTATAATAGGGTACTTTGAGTAAATGGCTAAAGTAACTTTGCCCTTATTATCAATATATTTTAAATATTTATATTTGTAGTTTGAAAATGATTTTTGTCTATTATCATTAAACTCCTGAAAACAAATAATATCAGGATTCTCAGTTTTAATTAAATCAAGTACTTCTTCAAACAGATTTGGATTTTTTATTTCTTGATTTTTATTAAATCCCCTAACATTAAATGTCATCACCCGCAAATCTTCTGCTTCCATTTTACCTTTAGAAAACCGAAACATAAAAAAAGAAGTCAATGAAAAATAGCTAATCACTAAAACAACCAGTGATAAAAACAATTGCTTTTTTCGTCCTATCAACCAAAACAATAAAAAGAAAAGGTTTACAAATACAAGAATAGGAATTCCTAGACTGAAAAAGGCAACAATGGGCGCTTTATCAATTGAAATAAAAGGAACAAAACAGGATAGCAACAATGCCCCGCTAAATAACACATTAAGGGCGAAAAAAAGTTTATTAAAAAAAGCAGCTACTTTCACCCTAATCGTCTTTACCTGCCTTAAATAGAAAGTCCTTTTCTGTTTGAGAAAGACTTTCATACCCAGATTTACTGATTTTATCTAAAATACTATCAATTTTTCTTTGATGTGTTTCTTTCTCATAATTGACAGTTTGTTTTAGATTAGAGCTTACGGGCTTGCGATAGACTGTTTTTAAAGGTGCCTTTTTTTCTTTGCTGAAATAGTTTTTCATATAGTCTAAAAACGAGGAAAACCAAGCGCCAATATCCTTGCCTTTTAGGAGATTACGCGCGTAATAAAAGCCCAAGAAAGCACCTCCTAAATGGGCTAAACGACCACCTACGTTTGCGTTATAACCAATCTGAACTAAGTCTATTAACACAAATAAAGCACCAATATACCAAAGCTTTACGTTAAAGAAAATAACCCTTACTTCTTGGTTAGGTGTATAAGTACATATAAAAATCAAAACTGCCGATACCGCTGCCGAGGCTCCTATGAGTGCATTATTGGCGTTGAGCAATTCAGGAAATAAATTGTAACTCACCAGAAAAATAAAGCCGCCCAAAATAGCACCTAAAAAGTAAACATTGATAAAAGTTCGTTGTCCATACAAGTTCATAAAGATGCGTCCTGTAAAATACAGCATAATCATATTCCAGAAAAGATGACCAAAACTGCCGTGTAAAAAAGCATAAGTAACTAAAGACCATGGCTGGGTAATAAAATCCCAGAGATCTTCGGGCAGCTCAAACCAGCTGATCATGGAATTTAGTGAAACCCCAAATAATACGGCTATAAGTCGCGTAACAATAAAAATGAGCACATTGACTGCGATTAGCTTATCTGCGATATTTAATCTTGAAAATTGATATTTTAAATCTGCTGCCATATTAATTCCAACGGTTCTTATTAAATGAATTTTTTTTCCAATACCACATCATTATAAAACCTATTAGTGCACCGCCGATATGTGCCATATAAGCAGTATTACTAGGGCTGAAAAAGGATTGCCCCGTAAAAGCAGAAATTACATCTAACAAAATAATCCCTGGAATAAAATACTTTGCTTTAATTGGGATAGGTAAAAATATCAGCATTAGTTCTGCATTGGGGTTCATTACGCCAAAAGCTGCTAAAATACCCATAATACAGCCAGAAGCCCCTACCATAGATGTTTGCGAAATGATATTCATTTGAAATAATGCGCTAAATTGTTCTTGCGTAAGACCACTAATATTGTACTGTTCAAGCAATGGTAACAGTTCTTTCCCTAGTAACTCACCTTTAAAATAACCTCCTTCGGTAGCGTCTATGTTCATGATTTTATGTATCAAATCACTAGATAAATTTAAATCGCTTAATTGGTTTAGATAGGGTAAATACTCAAAATAATAAAAGCCTAATTGAAAAGCAGCCGCACCTAAACCTGCCGAAAAATAAAGAAAGATAAACTGATTTCGTCCTAAATACTCTTCTACAGCCGTACCAAACATCCATAAACCAAACATATTAAATAAAATATGCGTCCAACCACCGTGCATGAACATGTGGGTAATTATTTGCCAAATCTGAAAATTATCATTTTCAGGAAACCACAAGGCGAACCATGCACCCATTTGATCCCCCAAGGATAAAGTTGCTATAAAAAATAAAACATTTACGATAATCAAATGTTTTACGGTATCGGTAAGTCTCATCATTTAAAAGAATTTTTTATCAATATCATCTCCAGTAATGGTAATGTATATAGGTTTGTTAAACGGACTAATTTTGTATTCCTTACAAGCGAATAAATTATTCACCAATGCCAATTGCGACTCACTATCTAGCTGTTCGCCTGTTTTTACAGCTAAAGTTTTACTTAAGGTTTTTGAAACAATATCGGACTGTGAAAAGCTATCCCCTGGAACATCCATTTGAAAATCGCTAATCAGTTGGTCTAAAACCATCCCGACTTCACTTTCGGGCACTAACAAAGGTAAGCCAGAAATGGCAATATTTTCATCATTAACGGCATCAAAAGCAAAACCAAATGTTTTTAAACTATCTTTAATTTCTTTGATAATTAAAACATCAGACTTAGAAAATGATAGGGATAATGGAAACAATAATTGTTGACTTACAGCTTGCTTAACGGTAATATTTTTTAAGAAATTTTCATATAACACACGCTGATGCGCTCTGCTTTGATTTATAACAATCATTCCAGATTTAATCGTGGTTACAATATATTTTCTTTTTAGTTGAAAAGTCGTGGATACATTTTCAACCTGCATTTGATGATTATCAAAAATACTCCCTGAGATACTTTCTGATTCAAAACTAACACTACTAAAATCGGCCTCTTTACCCACTTTAGATTCTAAACCCACATATAAATTTTCCCAACCTTGAGCAGATTGCTTTTCAAAATAGGGAGTACTTTTAGACCTTGAATCTTCATTCGAAAACGGATTAAAATCAGCATTAACGACCACCTTTGGCATATCGGCTCGTTTATTTTGATAGGCATAAGGAGTTTCTAAATTTTGATCCTGCTCAAAATCTAAGGCAGGTATTACATTAAATTGTCCTAAGGCGTGCTTAATCGCAGAACGTAAAATAGCATAGAGTGTATGTTCATCATCGAACTTAATTTCTGTTTTTGTGGGATGAATATTGATATCTATGGAAGCAGGATTAATGGTCAAGTATAAAAAATAACCAGGATGATTGTCAGATCTAATTAAACCTTCAAAAGCATTAACCACCGCATGGTGCAAGTAGGGACTTTTTATAAACCTGTCGTTCACAAAGAAAAACTGCTCTCCCCTACTCTTTTTTGAAAATTCGGGTTTACTTATAAAACCTGAAATTTTAACGACTTGAGTTTCTTCTTCGACTGGAACTAATTTTTCATTGGTTTTATTCCCAAAAACAGCGACAATCCGTTGTCTGTAATTTGCTTTAGGCAAATGAAATAACTCGCTACCATTATTATAAAAATGGAATTGAATATTTGGATGCGCTAGAGCCACGCGATGAAATTCATCGGTAATATGTTTAAATTCTACCTGAATTGATTTCAAAAAATTACGCCTAGCAGGAATATTAAAGAATAAGTTTTTTACACAAAGCGAAGTGCCTTTAGGAGTAACGATGGCTTCTTGAGAAATAATTTTACTCCCTTCAATTTTTAATTGAACCCCAATTTCGTCATCTTCTTTTTTGGTTAATAACTCTATATGAGCAATGGCAGCTATGGAAGCTAAGGCTTCCCCACGAAAACCTTTGGTGGTGAGACTAAATAAATCTTCGGCACTTTTTATTTTAGATGTCGCATGGCGCTCAAAACTTAATCGCGCATCAGTTGCACTCATTCCACTGCCATTATCCACAACTTGAATTAGGGCTTTCCCACCATCTTTTATGATCAGTTTAATAGCAGATGCACCAGCGTCAATAGCATTTTCCAAAAGTTCTTTCACGACAGAGGAAGGCCGTTGAACTACTTCACCCGCAGCAATTTGATTGGCAACATGGTCCGGTAAAAGTTGAATAATATCAGCCATTACTTAGTAAAAAATATAGAAAGATCAAAATCTATAAAAAATAGAAAACCCAGAATTAAAATAAAAAGGATGATAAAGAAACGTATTCTCATATTCTCATCGCCTTGACGACGTATATCAGACATTGCATTTCCTATTTTATTTTTTAAACCACGCTGTGAGCCAACAGTAGTTCTAAATTGATCAAATTTTTGTTCGAATTTATAAGGACTACCTTCTCCTTTATTGTCATAGTAACGAGGAGTATAGTCGAAATGCCTATTCTTACGAAGTTTTGTAATTTTACTTAATATGCCCATTTCTTCAAAGTTACTTAAAAACAAAAAAAATGTAGTAAACCTTATGCTAAAATTTGTTAACAATTATTGCCTGTCCAAAGTCGAAGGCCAAAAGTCAAAAGAAAAAAAATCAAATAAAAATTTACGTTGAAGTCTTTAAATATTAGTATTTAGCGCTGATTTTGAATTTTAATTGTAAAGTTTAAAAATGGCTTTAAACTAAAAAACGTAAAAACCCACAAACTGATAAACCTTTTTCTAAGAGCCCAAAAAAAAGTAAAGGATCAAAATTCGCGCGTTCTCAAGGTTAAGTTTTAAAATAAAACTTTAAACTTTAAACCTTAAACTAATCGCACCACAAATTCCTGAACCCAGCATTCAAAACTTTCGACTTTTGACCTTCGACATTTAGACTCACTTTCCTAAACCCGCCATTTTTATTGCCGCAATAGCAGCTTCGGTGCCCTTGTTGCCGTGAATACCGCCACTGCGGTCCATAGATTGTTGCATATTGTTATCAGTGAGTACACAAAAAATAACAGGAACATCACCTTGTACATTTAGGTCTTTTATGCCTTGGGCTGTGGCGCTACACACAAAATCGAAATGTTTGGTTTCGCCTTGTATTACGCTGCCGATAGCAATCACTGCATCAACTTTTTGAGTAGCTATCATTTTTTTGCTCCCGAAGGTGAGTTCAAAACTACCAGGCACATTCCATCGAATTATATTCTCTACCCCGACTCCGCAATCTAATAAAGCTGCTTTTGCGCCGCTAAATAAACCTTCGGTGATTTCTGAATTCCATTCTGAAACAACAATCCCAAACCGAAAATTTTTCGCATTTGGGATTGTAGCTTTATCGTAAACAGATAAATTTTTATTGGCTGTTGCCATGATTTTTAATCTTATAAATTATTATTGAACTATTAACTTAAGTACATCAGCTCATATCCTGTGAAAATCTCATTTGCATCAATAATCTTTAGTGGCTGTATGCGATAAAATTATACAGAATAGACTGTTTACTGTTACTGCCTACTGTTTTGTTAGGTTAAATGAATTTAATTATCAAAACTGTGATACTTCTGGTCTAGTTGATTTACTTGTTTTTTGCCATTGCAATATACACATCAACCATAGCAGCTTCTGGCGATTTTGAAAATTCGTCTTTTATTCTTTGAAAATAGTTTAAAGCTACTTCACCTTTATTTAATTCTAATGCAGTTGTTCCTGCTTTTTGCAAAAATAATGGAGTCGTAAAACTATTATTATTGCTCGCTACAGCTTTTTCATAATAATCCAAGGCATCTTCTGGTTGGTTTAACTGCATAAAAGCATCTCCAATTGCTCCTTTTGCCAAAGCCCCAGTCATAACGTCATCCGCATTGTAATCACTTAAAAAATCAATAGCCTCTTGATATTTTTGAGTATTTAAGTAAGACATGCCAGCAGCATAAGTTGCAAGATTGGCATTCTTAGTACCTTTATAGTTGTCAACCACATCGACCAAACCGTATTTACCATTTCTACCTTTTAAAGCCAAATTGTAAAGTGAGTCTTGAGCGGCAGTATTCTGTAATGCTTGGTTGAAATCTTGCATGGCATAGAACATTTCATTACCAGCTTCTACTTCTTTTGGCTGCGCTACAAATTGATTGTAGGCCAAATAACCCAAAACACCTACTGCAATAGCGCCAATAACCCCTAAAATATAATTCTGATTTTTAGAGACCCATTCTTCAGTTTTACTTGCTCCCTGGTCTAGCGTGTTAAATACTTCAGCTGTTGTGCTTTCTGTATCGTTAAAGTCAACATTATCGTTGTCGTCTATTTTAACTTCTTTTTCTTTATAACCGCGCTTCTTATATGTAGCCATTGTTTCATTTTAATAATCGGGCAAAAATAAAGTTTTTATTCAAAATGGAAAGCTTCTTATTCGTTATTTTTCGATAATTTGCAGCTTCATCTACAAATCAATCTAAAAAATAGGCTTACCTGGTATGTTTCTAAAGAAATTATCACTTATTAACTACAAAAATTTTAGTGCTGTAAATTTTGAATTCGATAGCAAAATCAATTGTTTTGTGGGTCAAAACGGTATTGGAAAGACCAATATACTAGATGCTATTTATCATTTATCTTTTGGTAAAAGTTATTTTAATCCCATTGCGATACAAAACATAAAACACGATGAAGATTTCTTTGTTATCGAAGGAAATTTCGAAAAAGAGGCTCGTGAAGAGAAAATTGTTTGCAGTCTTAAAAAAGGATTGAAGAAAATTATCAAAAAAAATGGAAAAGCTTATGATAAATTATCAGATCATATTGGTTTTTTGCCTTTGGTAATTATTTCTCCGTCCGATCGCGATTTAATTACTGAAGGCAGCGACACACGTCGGAAATTTATGGATGGCGTAATTTCGCAATCAGACAAAGAGTATTTGCAAGCCTTAATTAAATACAATAAGGTATTATCCCAACGCAATTCGCTCTTAAAATACTTTGCCCTAAACCAAACCTTTGATAAAATAACGCTCAGTGTTTACAATGAGCAATTGGTCACTTACGGTTCGTTATTATTTGACAAAAGAATTGCTTTTTTAGACACCTTTATTCCTATTTTTAAGGAACAATATAAAGTGATTTCTGGTGGCAACGAAGAAGTTGCTTTGGTATATGACAGTCAACTTTTAAATAATGATTTTTTGAGTTTATTTGATAAAAATCTAGATAAAGACAGAGCTTTACAATATACGAGTGTGGGTATTCATAAGGACGATTTAAACTTTGATTTGGGCGAACACCCCATAAAAAAATTCGGCAGTCAGGGGCAACAAAAGTCGTTTTTGGTGGCTTTAAAACTAGCGCAATTTTATTTTATAAAAAAACAATCAAACACTACTCCTATCTTATTATTAGATGATATTTTTGATAAGTTAGATGAGCATCGAGTGAGTCATATTATCAGCTTGGTAAATGATGATAATTTTGGACAATTATTTATTAGCGATACGCACGCAGATAGAACAGAAAACGTGGTGCAAAACATCCATCAATCTTATAAAATATTTAAATTATAACTTATACAAGCATATTTTAAAATGAAAAAAATTGTATTACTGCTTTTACTTATGATTATTACGAGTTGTTCTAACAGCATCTCAGAGGATCAACTAAACTTATTAAACGGCTATTGGGAAATTGAAAAAGTAACTTTCCCGGATGGGCAAACAAAAGAATATACCATCAACGAAACTGTAGATTTCATTAAATTAGACAGCTTAAAAGGCTATCGTAAAAAAATGAAACCCACCTTTGAAGGCACCTATGTTACCAATGACGATGCAGAAGAATTTACGATTTTTGTAAATGAAGATAAATACCTCATTAGCTATAAGAAAGACGAAAATGATTGGACTGAAACCTTAAAATCGATTTCTGAGACTAATTTTTCTGTCACCAATAGCGAAAATATAACCTACACTTACAAAAGGTATGAACCCATAAACATTACAAAATAATGGCGAAAAGGCGAAATGAAAATATTCCATTAAGTGAAGCTTTACAAGAATTTATTGATGCCAACAAACTACAAAAAGGCATAGATAAGGTTGACACCCGTGAAGCATGGATAAAACTAATGGGGAACGGCGTAAACAACTACACCACCGCCATAGAATTACGACATGAAACTTTATTTATATCGCTTTCCTCTTCGGTTTTAAGGGAAGAATTAAGTCTTGGAAAAAGCAAAATTATTGCCATGCTTAATGAGGAAATTGGGAAAGAAGTGATTACTAAGTTGGTTTTGAGGTAGGGGTTTTTTGAAATAGACTTAATCTAATTCAGCTTGTCTTTTATTTAAATAAAAAAAATATCTTTAATGAATGAACAAAATAGAAAACAGATAATTGAAAACGCAAAATCGTTTTTCAGAACAGAAATAGCACAAAGCCACATAGATGGCGCTTGTAATAGAGCCAGTAAATTATCAGAGTATAATGTTAATCCATTTCTCTTTAAATATTTAGCAAACTTTCTTACTGGAAACGATGACTCTGAAAGTATTGCCAGGGCGTTAGTCTTACCAAGGATTTTAGGCTCATCCATTACAACTTCTTTTGGAATGAAAATTCAAATTCTTATTACTACATTATTTGAAGGATTAGGATCAACTACTCAAGGAATTGATATTGAATTTATTGATGAAATTGATGGGAGAAAAAAGTATTGTCAACTAAAAGCTGGTCCAAATACAATAAATCGTGATGATGTAACAACCATAATCAACCATTTTAATGGTGTCAGAAATCTTGCAAGGACTAATAGTCTAAATATAGGCATTAATGATATGATTGTTGGAGTGGTTTATGGTGATGAAAATGAATTGAGCTCTCATTATAAAAATATAAATAAAGACTACCCAGTTCACATAGGTCAAAATTTTTGGCATCGCCTTACAGGAAAACAAAATTTTTACTTCGAATTAATTGATGCTATTGGTGAGGTTGCTTTGGAAGTGGATGCAAGCAAAGTTGTTGAAACCACAATTAAAAAATTAGCAAAGGAAATAGAGCTAAAATATAAATAGATTTAGTTGTTCGATTTGTAATATGCATTCAAAAATTTAATCACTGAGTAGCCAATCTCTTGCCCTAAGTTACAAGGCACGGCATTCCCAATTTGTTTATATTGTTGGGAAACCGATCCTGAGAATTTCCAATTATCAGGAAAAGTTTGGATTCTAGCGTATTCACGAACAGTAAATGGCCTAGTTTCCTCAGGGTGACATCGCTCTGTTTGTTTTTGGGCAGGACTGCATGTTAAAGTCAGACAGGGTTCATCCCAACCTATTCTGCGGGCCATTCCTGTTTTTCCACCACCCAAATAAAAACTACCACCCATATACTCTTTTTGAAGGTCTAAAGGCAAATCTCTCCAATACCCTTTAGGTGGAATTAGATCAAGGATTTCTATTTTAGATTTCGGATACTTAGATCCTTCAGATTTAGGGACATTTGTTTTATAGAGTTCTCCTTGTTTTAGTGCATCCTCTAATGTATAAATAGTGTTATGAGGTTTTGGATAATTATATTTCAGCACGATATCTTTTCTTACGCCAACTAAAATAAGTCGTTCTCTTTTTTGTGGAACTCGATAATTAATCGCTTTTAAAACTCGGACGGGAACTACATTATATCCAATTTCATCTAAAATAGAAATCATCCCTTCTAAAGTTTTACCTTTCTCATGACTCAGTAAGCCGCGTACATTCTCGCCAATACAAATAGGGGGATTTACTTCTTGAACCACTCTTGCAAATTCATAAAACAGCGTTCCTCGTGCATCATTTAAACCTAATTTTTTCCCTGCATAACTAAAAGCTTGACAAGGAAATCCGCCAGTTACCAAATCTACTCTATCTTTATATTCTGAAAAATTAAAATCCTTTATGTCACCTTCTAAAACATTCCAATTTGGACGATTTTTTTTAAGCGTTTGGCAAGCCCATTTATCGATTTCATTTAAGGCAACACATTTTAAACCTGCTTCCTCCATCCCGACAGCTAAACCGCCAGCACCCGCAAACAATTCTAAAACAGAATAATTTTGTAATGGAACTTCAAAGTTTAAATCGGTATCACTTCTTTTTTCATCAAATAAATTACCTAAAAGTTTCTCCACATCATACCGATTATAAACTCGATAATTTGATACAGGCTCT
>JBGSQM010000052.1:0-9632 GCA_041738035.1 Cellulophaga sp. | reverse complement strand
ACCGCCTATAATGGTGCAGGTTTAAGTGGTGGTCAACTAGGTAACCCTCTGGTAATACAATTCTCTTTAGTGAATGGTACTACTACAACTAATCAAGCTCCTGTGGCAGTGGCTTCTTCAAACATTATCTCTGGTGATGTTGTTCCATTAGAAGTTAATTTTACAGGAAGTAATTCTACTGATGATGTAGCGGTGGTTAGTTATGCATGGAATTTTGGTGATGGTAGTACTTCTACTCTAGCCAATCCAACTCATACTTTTACGACACAAGGAACCTTCAATGTTACCCTTACTGTAACAGATGCTGGAAACTTATCGAATACCACCTCCTTGAGTATTAATACCCTTTCAAATGGTGTTTTTATTGAAGATGTAACTGTAAACGAAGGAGAAAATGCTGTACTTGAAGTAACACTACTAAACGATTTTATCGGAGGGTTTACTGTAGATTTTAGTACTGAGGATAATACTGCTACTAATGGCAGTGATTATTTAACGAATAGCGGTACTTTAAACTTCTTAGGTTTTGCTGGTGAAGTACAAACTATTTCAATTCCTACTATTGATGATGCAACAGAAGAAACTTTAGAGACTTTCAATGTTAATCTTAGTAACAGCACCAATGGTATAGCAATTATTGATAATCTAGGAATAGTTAGTATCAGGGACAATGATTCCTCTTGTACGGCGGACTATAATGAAGTAAACGGTACCGTTATTATTGAGGCAGAAAATTTAAACTTACCTTCGGGCTGGAATGTAGAGTCTGCCGCTGCTGGCTTTACTGGATCTGGCTATATTAATTGGACAGGAGCAGAATCGTTCAATAATCCAGGTAGAGGCGTTATTACTACAACAATAAAAATAAATACACCTGGATCTTATTTAATAGAATGGAGAAGTAAAATTGGTGAAGGAACGTCTGCTACAGATAATAATGACACTTGGTTACGTTTCAATGATGCTAGTGAATTCTATGCTGTACGTAGTGGAACTATTATTTACCCAAAAGGTAGTGGGCAAACACCAACAGTAAACGGTTCAGGAAGTAATAACTGGTTTAAGGTGTATAGCAATAGCATACCATGGAGCTGGCAAACTAGAACCAACGACAACCTACCTTATGCTATATATGTTGATTTTGATGCGCCAGGGGTTTATACTATGGAGATTTCAGCAAGATCTAAAAATCATTTTATAGATAGAATTGTGTTAACCACAAACGCTGGAGGTCAAAGAAACTTAGGACTTTCCGAAACACTTTGTGCTAATAATGTTAATTTTAATGTGGCATCAAAACAACAAGAAGTACCAACCACAAATGTTATGATTTATCCTAATTCAGCAACAACTGAAATAAATATATATACCGAATCAACTATTCCTGATAATGTGGTCAAGGTAATTGGTATGTATGATATGGGTGGTCGCCAAATAAAGGTAGGGAATTCTAATACATTTGTTACTGCACAAAATCAATACCAATTTCCCATAATAGGAGTTCCAGATGGTGTATATATATTGAGAATTACGATGAATGATGGATCGGTTCAACTTAAAAAAGTAATTGTCAAAAACTAAACTAACCTAACTTAGTGCTAAAAGTCCTGAAAAATTTCAGGACTTTTTTTTTGATTTTTTCCTTCAAAACATTATTAATACCATTTAAAATTACTGGTATAAGCTTCAATAGCTGAATTAGGAAAATTGTTTTTAAATCAACTCCATTCATTCTCGCTATTTTGTTTTTATTAGGTTGGTATTCTAAAAACCCTACAAAAGCTCCGTCTTATTGGGCTATAAATAATTCCATTTAGCGCAAAAAACCCCCACTTTATTTCATACTTTTAGAAGATAACCAATTGATAGACAATATTTTCAATATTTTTGCGATTAAATAAGTGCACATACAGCTATTTTTTAAAAAACAAGTTGATATCATCTAATAAGCCATTTATTTCGTATGTAAGCTATCATCAAGTAAATTAAACAACATGTTGAAACAAATTTTACTGCTTTTTTTCCTCTCCTCCACCACTATATATTCGCAAACTATTACTCCTAATCCAATGCAATATCACAAGGTTGTTTTGGAATATACTTCTACTGCAACATACAATGAAACGCAAGGCAACGCTTTGTTTAGAAATATAAGGTTAAATGTAACTTTTACAAGCCCTACAGGTCAAGTATTTATAGTAGCTGGATATTTTGCTGGCGATGGTAATGCAGCAAATACAAGCGCATCAACAGGTAATAAATGGCGAGTAAACTTTACCCCTACTGAAATTGGGCGTTATACTTACGTTACTTCTTTTAGACAGGGTAATGATGTTATTTTAGATTTATCAGTAACCGCAGGAACACCATTTGATTTTAACGCTACTAATGGAAACTTTACAACCATTGCAACAAATAAAAGCGGATTAGATTTTAGAAGCAAAGGTGTATTGAGATATGTAAACGATCATTTCTTTAGATGGTCCAACGGAGATTATTTTTTAGAATTTGGCGCAGATAGTCCAGAAGTGTTTTTAGAATATAATGATTTTGATAATACACCTGATAGTCAAGGTAGAACTTATCCAGCTCATTTATCTGAATGGCAAACAGGAGACCCACAATGGAAAACTAATCAAGGTAGAAGTATTATAGGTGTAGTTAATCACTTATCTAATGCTGGAATGAATGTACATTATTTTTTAACCATGAACTCTTTTGGTGACGGTCAAAGTGCCTACCCATGGACAGGTAACAATACCACCAATCAGTTTGATGTATCTAAACTAGCACAATGGGAAATAGTTTTTGACCACATGATGGCTAAAGGGGTGATGCCTGAATTTGTTTTAGGGGAGACAGAAAACCAACAACTATTTGAAGATAATGAGGGAATAGTAGGAGGTTTTGCAAACACTAGAAAACTATATTACAGGGAAATGGTTGCAAGGTTTGGATATCTGAATGCTGCTGTTTGGAATATTGGAGAAGAACAAGGCTGGGATCAAGGATCAGGGAGAATGGAAGCGGTAAATAATCAACAATTAGTAGACTTTGCTGCTTATCTTAAAACATTACTGCCTAGAAAAAATGAACCAATTACAGTTCATAATGGGCCAAGTACAACAGATGCTATTTTTACAGGGTTATTAGGTAATGCAAACTATAACAACATTTCTTTTCAAGGTAACTATCAAACAACATCTTTTGGGCACGATAGAATATTATTCTGGAGAAACCAATCTGCAATAGCAAATAAGAAGTGGGTTGTGCGATATACAGAGCCTTATGTTGGTGCAGGAACAGATCAAGCAATATGGAGGAAAAATAGTCTTTGGGCTTCATTAACAGCGGGTGGAGCGGGTGTACAATATTATGATGGTGGCGGTAGAGATGTAACGGCTCAGGATTATAATACGTATCAAGTACCCTATTTAGCTATGAAAATTGCTAAAGATTTCTTTGAAAATAATAATGTGCCATTCTTTGAAATGTCTAATAATGATGCAGCAACTTCTACTGGTTGGATGCTATCTAAAGCTAATTCAAGTCATGTAATCTACTTACCTAATGGCGGCACAACAGTAACCGCTAACCTAGGTTCTACTGGAGAATATACAATAAAGTGGTACGACCCCAGAAATGGAGGTGCTTTACAAAATGGAAGTATTACGTCAATAACTGCCGACGGTACTAACAAAAGTATTGGTAATCCACCTAATAATAACTCGTCAGATTGGGTTGTTTTATTAGAAAATGGCGGTACTCCTACGGGTTCCAATATCTCGATAAACAATACAACAGTTGTTGAGGGTTCTAATGCAGTACTCACCGTAACCCTTGACAATGCCATCAGTGGCGGGTTTACTGTAGATTATACTACCCAAAACAGTACAGCTACATCTGGTGCCGATTATACGACTAATTCCGGTACCTTGACTTTTTCAGGTACGGCGGGCGAAACACGAACCATTAGCATTACAACTCTGGATGATGCTACACCCGAATCTATCGAACAGTTTTTCGTGAATTTAACGAATGCTACTAATGGTGTTACGATCACCAACAACCAAGCTGTTGTGACCCTTACGGATAATGATAGTTCTGGATGTGACGCCACCTATAATGAAGTCAATGGCTTAGTCATTATAGAAGCGGAAAATCTTACTTTAAATACAGGTTGGAGTATAGGAGCTACAAAAACAGGATTTACTGGGGCTGGCTACATTACTTACACTGGAAGTCCAAGTTTTTCAACGCCTGGCAATAACCCCATTACAGCTACAATAAAAATAAATAATCCTGGAACCTATCTATTTGAATGGAGAAATACCATAGGAGTTACGGGAACCACGACAGATGACAATGACACATGGGTTCGCTTTAATGATGCTAGTGAATTTTTTGCAACTAGAGGGGGTAATACCATATTTCCTCAGGGAAGTGGACAAACACCTGTTGTAAATGGAACTGGTGGAAGTAATTGGTTTAAAATATACGCAAATAATCAAGCCTGGACCTGGCAGACTAACACTAATGATAATGTCCCTTATGAGATATATGTTCGATTTGATACTCCAGGTACATATTCGATGGAACTGTCTGCGCGATCTGCGAATCATTTTATAGATCGCATTACCTTGAGTAACGCAGGTGGTAATCGAAATCTGGCTTTAACAGAAACCCTTTGCGCATCCTCCCCTGTTGGTGTTATAGGCGTTGAAGTAACACCTGAAACTGGGACTATAAATATTGGAAATACATTACAATTAAATCGTAGCATTAATCCAAGCAACGCAACCAATCAGTCTGGTACTTGGTCTTCAAGTGCTACTGGAGTGGCTACTGTAAATTCAAATGGTTTGGTTATTGGAGTAAGCGAAGGAACTACCACTATAACTTATAGCACTACGGATGGCGGTTTTACCGATACGGCCATCATCACGGTCATAGCTCAGGTTGTTGCAGCCATCACTATCAACGACATTACCATTGAAGAAGGCGATACCGCTAGCTTTACTGTTACTTTAGATAACGCGGTACCTGGTGGTTTTAGTGTGAACTATTCAACCCAAAATAATACAGCGACTAGTGTTGGAAATGCAGATTTTACGGCTAGCAATGGAACATTAAATTTCTCAGGTACGGCAGGAGAAACGCAAACGATTAACATTGCAACCACGGATGATGCTGTGGTAGAAGCTACTGAACGGTTTTTTGTAAACCTATCCAATGCTTCCAATGACGTTACCATAGCAGATAGTCGAGGTATTGCGACTATTACCGATAACGACGATCTTGAAGCTGCCATACGTATTGATGATATTACGGTTACAGAGGGCAATATAGCTACTTTCACAGTCACTTTAGATGACACATTGTCTGGTGGCTTTACAGTAAATTATAGGACAGTAAATAATTCAGCCACCGCTATTGCCAATGCTGATTTTATAGCCAGCAATGGTACCTTAACCTTTGCTGGGACAGCAGGGGAAACACAATCCATATCAATTATCACCACCGACGATGCAGCCATTGAGGCCAGCGAACGGTTTTTTGTGGACCTTAGTAATGCCACAAATGGTGTGGTGATTGCTGATAACAGAGGTGTCGCCACGATTGCAGATAATGATTTGCCGGCTAGTGTGCGTATAGGTAATGTAAGCGTTACAGAAGGTACCGATGCAATTTTTACATTGACTTTAGATAATCCAGTATCTGGTGGCTTTACCCTAGATTTTACGACACAAGATAATTCAGCTATAGCCGGTGATGATTATACTGGCTTAGCAGGAGAACTAACTTTTTTAGGTACTGCAGGGGAAACCCAAACTATTACGGTAGCCACTATTGATGATGCTATAGTAGAGGCTAATGAACGGTTTTTTGTGGCTCTGAGCAATGCCTCAAATTCGGTAAGTATAGCTGATAATCAAGGAGTAGCGACGATTACAGATAATGATGCTTTCGCGAGTATAACTATTAATAATATCGCTATCGAAGAAGGCCAAAATGCCGTGTTTACAGTAACATTAGACAATACTGTCACAGGTGGATTTAGTGTAGATTTTAATACCCTAGATAATACAGCAACAGCTAATATAGACTATACACCCAATAATGGAACATTAACCTTTAGTGGTACAGCTGGGGAAACACAGATCATTACAGTAGCTACTATTGACGATATTTTAACAGAACCTACGGAAGATTTTTTTGTGAACTTGAGTAATGCTACAAATTCGGTTACCATTGCGGATAGCCAAGGAATAGGGACTATAACGAGTAATGACGAATCTTCTAATATTGTAATTGATGATATAACCATAGAAGAAGGGGGTAATGCTATTTTTACTGTTCGTTTAGATAATGCCCTACCAGGTGGGTTTAGTGTAAATTTTAGCACACAAAATAATTCGGCAACCTCTGTTGGTAATGCTGATTTTATAGCAAGGAGTGGCACCTTAAATTTCTCAGGTATTGCTGGCGAAACACGAACGATACAAGTTACTACTATTGATGATACCAATATTGAAGCTAATGAACGATTTTTTGTAAACCTCAATAATGCTACAAACGGAGTTACCATACAAGATAGTCGCGGTATCGCAACGATTACTGATAATGATGATCCTGAGTCAAGTATCAGTATAAACGATATAAGTGTCGAAGAGGGAGATGATGCTGTATTTACAGTAACTCTAAATAATGCTATTTCTGGAGGATTTAGTGTAAATTATTCCTCTCAAAATAATTCGGCAACTTCCGTTGGAAATAGTGATTTTATTGCCACCAATGGTATGCTAAACTTTAGTGGGGTTGCGGGAGAAACTCAAACCATCACAGTTACGACTGTTGACGATAATGTAGTTGAAGCTAATGAACGTTTTTTTATGAATCTTACCAATAGCACCAATGGGGTTTTAATTGCAGACAGTCGAGGGATTGCAACAATTAATGATAATGATATAGCAATAACCTCTAGGCTTACTATTAATAATATAACTATAGTAGAAGGTAGTGATGCTGTTTTCACCATTACTTTAGATAATGAAGTTAATGGTGGGTTTACCATTGACTATACTACTGAAAATAATAGCGCTGTATCTGGAACTGATTTTACCGCAGCTAACGGAACGGTTTTCTTTGAAGGGTCTGAAGGCGAAACAAAAACTATTACTATTCAGACTATTGACGACAATGCTATTGAAGTAAATGAACAATTTTTTCTAAATTTAAGCAATGCGACAAATGGAGTTACCATTGCAAAAAATCAAGGGGTAGCAACGATTACCGATAACGATGTAGAAAACATTTCAAGCTTGCTTGCTATAGACGATGTTAGCGCATTAGAAGGAGAAGATCTTGTTTTTAACATAAGCTTAAATGCTCCGGCAGAAGAAAATTTAGTCCTTACTTTTTCATTTTTAAATGAAACCACTAGCGATGTTGATTATGAAATTACACCAGTTCAACTCGCTTTCGGGGTCGGTGAAATAAACAAAGAATTAAGAATTTCTACCTTTGAAGATGGTGAAGTGGAAAGCGAAGAAACATTCTTGTTGCAAATTGCATCGATAGATGAAGGTCAGATAAGTAATCCTGAAGTAACCGCCAGAGCAACGATTATAGACAATACATCAACCGAAGTATTGGTATATCCTGTGCCGCTTAAAATTGGCAATGATCTAATTATTAGTGGATTAAATAATGGAAGTTTTATATTAGCGGTATTTAGCATGTCTAAAAAAAGAATTTTTAGTCAAGTTATTGTTGTATCTGATAATAAATATATTTTAAATACTAGAGCAGTTTTATCATCAGGAGTCTATCTTTTAAATCTTAGTCCGATAGGCTCTGGAGAAGTTATTATAAAAAAAATTATATTCAATTAAATAAAAAAAAATTAAAACCGATTATTACCGCTCAAAGTAAATTCTCGGGTAACTACTTTAATGTAAGCTAAGAAATATTACATTCCAAAATAAAAAAATTTTAAAAATAAAAAGTGCGATGTAAGCATCGACGTAATTAAGATATAAATCTTGATACTTAGTTTTCTGATTTAATCCAATATTTTTTATTCTTCCATAAATAGTTGTTAGCCCGTATTATTCGCAGTTGAACTAATTAGAAAATTAATTTTGAAATTTATAGGTATCCATCCGAGCAACTACATCTTGACTTAGACCACATATCATTCTAGTTTTGTATTTATAAAATTAGAACCTATGTTAGGACTGGACAGTAGTGCCAAATTTGAAATGTACTTACCACCGACAGATATGCGCAAGAGTTTTGATAGTCTCTGTGGAATTGTCCAAAGTGAATTGGTCAAGCCGCCCACGGACAAAACTGTTTATATATTTGTAAATAAGCTGCACAACAGGATAAAGCTGTTGCAATGGCGATCGGGCGGCTTTGTGCTTTATTACAAGCGTTTGGAGAAAGGTACTTTTGAGCTCCCTTGTTATGATGCTTCGGTAAAGAGCCTGATCTTGGACTATCCACAATTAGTGCTCCTTTTCGATGGGATTACCATCGGTAATCTTTCTCAAAAAAATAGGTATAAAACCCCTTGAAACACTTGTTTTCGTTACTGTTTTTTAGTATTTTTATTATGTGGAAATAGCAGAATTACAAGAGGCTTACCAGCGCCAAAAGGAAGAGAACATTGCTTTAAAACAGCAGCTCAATCAGTTGTTGAAACTTATAAACGGCTTTAAATCGGAACGTTTTTCCAGTTCGCAGATCCTATCAGGGCAGCCCACCTTATTTGATGTTCTGCAGGAGTCTGTTCCACAGCAGGAACCTACCAAAGAGGACATCGCCTATTCCAGAAACAAAGTAAAGCACCAAGGTCGCAACGGACTTCCTGAGAATCTACCTGTAAAGGAAATCGTCATCGAGCCAGAGCAGGACGTAGAAGGCTTGGTCAAGATCGGCGAAGAAATAAGCGAGACCCTGGAATACACCCCAGCGAGTTTGGTAAAACGTCGTACCATCCGCCCTAAATATGCAAAAGCAGACGGGCAGGGCATCGTTATAGGAAACCTTCCAAGCCGCCCCATAGAAAAATCCATTGCCGAGGCATCGCTCTTGGCACATATACTGGTAAGCAAATATGTAGATCATTTACCGCTATACCGTCAAATTCAAATGTTCAAGCGCGATTTTGGATGGAATGCTTCTCAGAGTACTCTTTCCGACTGGGTAAACAGTTGTTGTATATTATTGGAACCTCTTTATAACAGACTAAAACAGAAAGTAATCTCGAGCGATTATATCCAAGCAGACGAATCCCCGATAAAAGTATTGGATAGTGACAAAGCTAAAAGCACACATCAAGGGTATCAATGGGTCTATCGCAGTCCATTGCACAACCTTGTGCTTTTTAATTACCAAAAAGGAAGAGGTAAAGCAGCACCTAAAGAAATACTGAAAGATTACAAAGGCTATTTGCAATGTGATGGCTACAAAGTATACAATACCATAGGACTCCAACAAGGCATTACCCTTGTAGGCTGCCTAGTACACGCTAGAAGAAAGTTCTTCGATGCACAGGATAACGACCCAAGCAGAGCCAAATATGCCCTGGAATTATTTGGACGGATATACACCAAGGAAAAGGA
>JBGSQM010000162.1:0-8750 GCA_041738035.1 Cellulophaga sp. | reverse complement strand
TAATTACCCAAATTTAGCCTCTATTTTATACACTACACTTTAAAGCTTTCAAAATATTTTTTTGATTATTTGAAAGTGTTACCACTTTAGTAAATTTTTGTTTTGTAGCTGAGTGTGCCAAATTAACTTTATAAATAGATTCTAGTTCGTTTAAAACATCTGTTGGAGAAAATCCCAATTTTTTGCATTTGAATTTAATAAGAGATAGTAAGCACATGGATAAATAACAAATTTTAATATGGGCATTTACTCTTTTTGGCATCCATAATCTAATTGGATGAAGGTGAACATCTCCTTTCATAGTTCTAAAACTCCTCTCCACAATATCTTTATCAAAATATTTTTTTACAACTACATCCGCTGCCAAATTAGTATTGTGAAATATCAATGAATAGCCAACATATTTCACTTCAATATCTGTGGCAGAATCCGCTAACATTTTATCTCTTTTTAGTGCTTCATATTTTGGGTTATAAATGATGACTAATTTACCAAATAGGAAAGGAACTTCCTGTGTATAAACAAAAGTATTTTTTAATGTTACTTGATTTTTGGCAACATAAATTTTATTTCTATCAATTTTACTTAACACATCTTTTTTAATTCCAACAGATTGTTTTACACCTACAATTACTTTCATTTTCAATTTATTCAAATCTGTTACGTTGGCTTCACTGTAAAACCCCCTATCCAAAACAATAGTATTGATGCCCCTTTTAGCCATTGTTAGTGTCAAATCCTCTAATATTTTTATATTAGAAATGTTACCGCCATAAGATTTATGAAATATTGGAAATCCATTTTCAAAACTAACACCCAAACCTATTTGTATTAATTTAGAAACTTTACCATCTTTACCTTTACGAATTGAAGTGTTATCATTTTTGCCATTATAATAAGTATCTGTAACATCAAGCACAAAAGACTTATTATCATTTGGGTCTAGTAATTTCCAACTTTCAAAAATACCCGCTTCAATTTTATCAAAGTCACATTCCTCTAAATAATCTAGTGCATTATACAACATCTCAATTGTCAGCTCGTTTATACCAAGCACTTCTCTAATTGTTGATTGTTCAATCCATTTAGATACTCTTAAAATACTTCCTTTACAAATTAAATGAGCTATAAGTAAAGCTGTTATAGATTTATGGTGCTTGCCTAATAAAAAATTCAAATTTAAGGAGATGCATAATTGATTAAGCACACTTATATCAGCATAGTGTTTTACATTTTCAATATTAATTTTACCAATATCAACTTTCTGAATAGCAACACCGTTTTCTTCTTTTCCCACATACTCAAGTACCCTTTGTTTTACTTTACCTTGTTCTCTGTAAGATTCAACTTTTACTAAGTAGGTTGAGTCTCCTTTTTTTATTTTACGAATAAAAGCCATTGTAGTGTATATTTTATACACTACAAAGTAAAATAAAAAATATTGAACTACATAAAAAATGTAACTATACCAAGGGTTTGAAAGAAAAAAATTGTGTAGTGTATAAAACGAGGGCTAAATTTGGGTAATTAATCTAAAGAAATCTTTACGATTTATAAGAAGGATATATCCAACAACTGCATTGAATAATGAAAGAACAAAAAGCAGAGCAAATGATATATTCAAGGAATTTGAAGAAGAAGTTGAAGAATTATTCCAGGATGAATATCAAAGCATTGATAAAGATTATAAACCTTGTTTTGAATTATTGAAAGGTCAGTTCAAAAACATTATTGCACTTGTTAAAAACGATAATGCAAAAGCTAAATGGTTTAAAGAGCAAGCCAAAGATGTTGATTATATCGTAGTGCCTAAAGTAGTTAAAGCATATTGGGAAAAGGAAATTGAAAAATGCGTACAAACACAGCAACCTATTGCGAAAGTGAAGAGTTTATCAGAGCTAAACAATATCCAGCATAAAGAGCAAATTTTGCAATTCTACAAGGGCTTAAAATCTACACAAGTATTAACCTTAAAAGAGTTTGAGCAAAAAGCAGCTGACGATAAACGATATTTATTTCTTTCCTTTTATGGCAATGGTGTATATCCTGAAACACTATTAGAAAGGATGTATGCTAAGAATGTAGTTTCTGATATTTTGCTTTATGAAGAAGAATACAAAGCATTTCAGTATCATTTGTACAAGTTTAACGATAAAACAATACAGGAATTCCGTTCTGCTGACAGAGAAGAATTAAGCGGAATAAAATATCCTGAAACACAGAATATTAATGCAGAAAATATTGATGAGTGGGTTAAGTTTTTAATTGATTCGGAGAACTTTAAATTTTCAAAAAAAGAAGAAATACGCTACGAAATCACATTTTTAGAAGAAGCTAAAAAATTAAAGCAAAGAGAATCAAAGAATGTTTATGTGGAAGGATATGAAGAACATCACAAAGAGATAAGGGAACTCAAAAAAGGAGATAGAGTCCGCATTTACCAAAACCCTGACATCGAGATATTGCACGACATCATCAAAATGACTGATGAAAGGGAATTGTTTTCGAGGGTTGAAAAATTTTCACAGCTTTGGAAATCATGCTTGAAGCACTATCTCAACGGAAAAGAGTTTACCTATACAATTAATAACCTTTTCGAAGAATTAGCTGTAAAGGGATTGAGCGTTTCAAAAAACCAATTGGAGAATTGGCTACATCCAGATAATAAAACTAAGTTCCCCAAAAGAAAAATTGACTTTACTGCAATCGTAAAAACTGTAAACAACGAAGAGCTAACCAGTAATTGGAAATTTATCATGGAAACAAGCAAGGAGTATTTAGGAACATTAAATCATAAGGGGCGAAAGTTTGCTGACGAAATTGATAATTACATTTTGAACAAAGAAAAAGGTGAAATGTTAGGTTGGTTATCTGATAACCATATTGAAAAGATTATTACGGATGGAGCTCCCTTGCGAACTATAAAAGAAATTAAAAAACTTGATTACGAAATAACTGACTAAAATGGCAAGAGACCTGTTTCATCATAGAATACAAAAAGGAATGGTTGGTCCCGGTTCAGAAAATTGGGGATTAGATTCCGAGGCAGAAATTATTTCCGATTATCTATTGGTCAGATATTTTACAGGAATTCTCTTTCCTGAAAAAGAGAACCCTCAATCGGAAAGTGAGGTAGATGAGTTATTGGGTAAAAGTGAAACCGAAGAACCCAATGCCTTGACTACCGATAATGAAGTTGAAGAATTGCCTGCTGCTGAAAATATTAAAAAACTAAAAGAAGATACAGATAGTGAAACAGATAACAAGGCTAATCAAAATCATTTTAATCCAAATAATATTGGGCTAACATTTTGTTTGGATAAGTCTGTAAAACATATTGAAGTAATATTTTCAGGTGGGTTATACTATCTGCCAAAACAACAGGAAATAAAAATCAAAATACCTCAAGCCGGTTTTGATGCTTTTATGGATAGCAAATTAGGCTTTCCATTTAAAGACATTCTTCTATACGAAGATGGCTACCTTTCTCTAACAAGAGAATTGAAAGGTGACAAAGGAGGAAAGAACACAAGAAGCGGAGATTATCTATGGTTTGATGACTTTAAAAAATCTGACAGTTATAAAGACAGCTCTGCAAAATACTATATTCCTTATTTTGACAGGCTTATTGGTAGAACATGGAAAAGAAAAGATTTTAGCTATGCCACGACTATAGAAATTAAAGACAGCGTTGACCCGATAGCTATTCCAATTCCTGAAAATGCACATAAAGAAATATCACTTGGTTATAACGTAAAAACATATCAAGCAAAAGGAAACAATTATATAAAAATTCAGTTTGTAAATTTATCAAAACAATCTTCAAAAAGGTTTACAAACAAAACGCCTGAACTAAACCAAAAGTGTTTGTTTCAGGCATCTATACAAGTAAGCTCTAATGAAATTCTACCATTTAAATCAAATCAGGAATTAAACCCGTTTGACCGAGAAGCAGAAGAATTAAACTTGTTGTACAGAAATATAAAAAGTTATGGTATTGGGCATAATTGTTCAGTCATGTGGAATGAAGGACATAATACTATTCAAACAACCTTTTTGCCCGAGTATAATATCAAGGACACTAAAAATGATTTTCAGGAAGCAGATTTTATAAACCCAAAAGATTTCGAAAAATTAGATAACTCTTTAGGCATAAGAAATCTTTCTATTTTTTCAGAATTGACCAAGGGAGAAATAAAAAGTAATCTTCATCAATTTGTAAAGCTTTATGGAGAATGGATTGATACACAAAAAGTCGAACAAGAACTACTTTCAGAAAATGAAAAGAAAGTAAGTACAAACATTCTTACTAGGTTGGATGAAAACCATAAGCGATTAACGGATAATATAGATTGTCTAAATGATGAAACTGTTTTCAGGGCGTTCCAGTTAGCTAACACAGCAATGCTAATTCAGATTATTATTTCAAATGACAACCACTTTTCAAGAACAGAAAAGGAAGTGTCAGAAATTAATGATTTGACAGAATACAATAGCATTTACTTTTTTGAAAACTATGATTATTCAAGAATTCCTTTCACACCAAAATACAGACCATTTCAATTAGCCTTTTTGCTGTTGAGTTTAAAAGGGATTATCGATCCACAATCGAAAGACCGTAAAGAGATTGTGGATTTAATTTGGTTTCCAACAGGAGGAGGAAAAACAGAAGCATATTTAGCAGTTACTGCATTTACCATTGCATACAGGCGAATTGCAAATAATGAAACACAATCGAAAGGTGTATCCGTAATAATGCGATATACCCTGCGATTGCTTACAGCACAACAATTTGAACGTTCTTCAAAACTTATTACCGCATTAGAATTTTTGAGAAAGAATTTTACGGAGGAACTAAAATCTGAACACATTAGTATTGGGCTTTGGGTAGGCAACCAATTAACCCCAGGAAAAATTGAAGATGCTGAAAAGCATATTGATGAAATAGAGAGCGAATGCAACAAAAATGATGGAAGACCCGAAACTAAAAATCCATTTCAAATTTCAGCTTGTCCGTGGTGTGGAACAAAATTAATTTCAGAAGGCGATTATGGTTTTAAAGTTGAACGGAGAATATTTAAAATCAATTGCCTAAATACCCGTTGCACATTCCACACAGGAATTCCCGTACAGGTTGTTGATGAAATGCTTTTTAAACAGCCACCTACCCTTTTATTTGCAACAGTTGACAAATTTGCTCAAATAGCATGGAAAGAAGATACTCACAAATTTTTCAATAGTCTAGATGACGGAAAACTTCCACCCGATTTAATTATACAGGATGAATTGCATTTACTAAGTGGTCCTTTAGGTTCTATTGTTGGGATATTTGAAAGCGTAGTTGAAAAATTATGTACTAACGAACGATTAAATTTAACACCTAAGATAATTGCATCAACAGCAACTACAAGGAATACCATTCAGCAAGTTACACAACTTTACGGCGGAAGGAATGTAAATGTATTTCCCCCTTCGGGCTTATCTTATCACGATAGCTTTTTTGCAAGGGAATCAAAAGCCAAAAGCAGAAGAAAATACATTGGCTTTATGCCAGTTGGTAAAACATCAATTGATACACAACTTTATATTCTTGCACATTTGTTGGTAGCAAGAATTGAAACAGGTGAACCCTTCGATAATAATTATTGGACAATTGTATCTTACTATAATTCATTAAAGGATGTTGGGAAAATTAGAAATAAAGTAGGCGATGAAGTGTTATACAATACCAAACAATTGCAGGCAAGGGTATTAGGTAATAATTCCTATTCTTACAATCACTTTGGTTTAGAAGATAGAACAGAAGAATTAACAGCAAGAGTTGATAGCAGTAAAATTAAAACGGTGTTGAAACAATTGGAGTATAAGTTTGGGTTGGCTGATAGAGTGAACAAGAAGGGCGAAAAATATAAAGCTGTGGACTCATCTGTTATTGATTTGGTACTTGCAACAAATATGTTTTCAGTAGGTATTGACATTAAAAGGCTTAATTTAATGCTAGTAAATGGCATGCCTAAAAACATCGCAGAATATATTCAAGCATCAAGTAGAGTTGGAAGAGAATTTGACGGCTTGGTTGTTACATTTTTAGACCCAAACAGAGCAAGGGATAAATCATATTTTGAACATTTCATCCCTTTCCATCAGGCATTTTACAAAAGTATAGAACCACTAAGCGTAACACCCTTTACTGAAAATACAATTGACAAAATGATTACTACAGTTATGGTGGCTTATGTACGTCATAAAGTGCCAGGTTTAAATAAGGATAACGAAGCACAAAATTTTAAACAGGAACACATAAAAGAACTAAAAGATTATTTAAAAGAACGGTTTGGTAAAAATAAAAGCGAATACGAGTTTTTTGAAAATAGGATTAATTTTTTAGCTAACGATTGGGAAGAAAGAATCACATTAGGACTGACGGAATATTCTAAACTGATGAAAAGACCAACTGATACAGGAGTTTCCGAGAAAGATGATTGGGTAATTATGCAGTCTATGAGAGAAGTTGATGCTGATACTTTTGTTGAAATTAAACAAAATTATGCAGCAGCCATTCACCAAACTAATGAATAAGTCATGTCAAAATATATAAAATCCCAATCAAGAAAAATGTTGAGTGCTTATGGCGGTGTTGGTTCAATTTTAGAGACACCCAAAGGAGCATTGATTGTAGAACCCTTTGATAAGTGGTATTTTCATAACTCGACACATTACAACCTTCCAAAATTTGAAATTGAAGAGAATAGATTAATTGAAAGGTTAAAATCCCATTTTCCAGAATTAAAAAAGTTAGTAAGAGTTCCAATTAATGAAGAAAACTATTTGATTTATGGGACACCCATAGAACCCACAGAAGTTGCAAGTGCAAAATATTTTCCTGAGTGGATGTACTGCCCAAATTGTGAACGTTTTAATAACATTAAACAATGGTGGAAGAATTGGAGAATAACCCTACAACGATATAAAATAAATGATGATAAAATAGCAAAAGATTTTATTAAACCGAAATGCTTTCATTGCTATAATAAAGCAAAAACAGAGAAAAAAGGAAAACTTTATCAAGAGTTGGAGCAGGTACGTTTCATTATGACTTCGCCAAATGGAGAAATAAGAGATATTCCATGGAACCTTTGGACAACCATTGAGAAAAATGTAAAAGAAGAAGATTCTGAAGGCGGCAATATAAAATTTAATGACCCATGTTGTGATAACCAAGATTTAAAATATATCCGTTCTGAAACTTTTGCTGATTTGGCGGGTGTTAGAATTCAATGTGCAAATACTGAATGCCCAACAAAAGGGCGACAGGTAACACTTGCCGGCATGTTTGGAATGAGAATTGGAAAAGAAAAGACTACTCAATTTAAACCAGTAATCAGAACAAGTAATAGTGTTTACTATCCTCTTAGCATTAATAGTATTTATTTACCTAAAAAAATACAAGAGATAGCAAGTAAAGACAAGGATAAAATTACTGCACTTTTAGAAAAAGGGAAAGCAATAGGAGATATTTACGATTTTTTTGAGGGAGATTATGAGAAGCAAACTATTGATGATTTTATTGGAAACGGAACTAATACAGAATTTGAACCAGAAATTCAATATCGTCTTAAAGAATATCAATTTATAATTGATAACCCAAGCTATAATGACGAAGAAAAAAATAATCTTAAATATGAAAATCAGGATTTGTCAATTATGCCTGAATTTTCAATCAGCACATTACTAAAAGTTAAACGTTTAAAATTAACGACAGTTCAAACTGCATATACACGACAAGAGCCATTGGATAAAGATTTATTTTTAAGCGATGGGGGTGCAAACTCAAACGTAAAAGTAAAATACACATCAAGTAAAGCAGTCAATACTTCTTATTTGTTGGCATCCGAAAGTTATGGAGAAGGAATTTTTATTGACTTTGATAGGCAAAAAATTGAAGAATGGTTTTACCAGCATTGTGACAAAACACCAGAATTTAGAAAACGGATTGATGATTTGAAGAAAAGGATTTCAGAAAATAAAATGCTATCTAAAAATAAATTTCAAAGTGAAAGGCATTTGGTAAAGTTTATAATCGTTCATACATTTTCTCATATCCTAATTAAAGAATTAGAATTTTTATGTGGGTATGCTGCAACATCCTTAAACGAACGGCTATTTGTTGACGATGAAAACATGCAAGGTGTTTTGATTTATACAGTTGCAGGTTCAGAAGGTAGCTATGGCGGTTTGACATCACAAGCCAATCCAGAATCTATCAAGAAGATTTTACATTCTGCTATTTTCAGAAGTAAAGATTGTGCTTCTGACCCAGTATGCTATCATTCAGACGGACAAGGCATTGGTGGCTTAAACTTAGCCGCCTGCTATTCATGTGCATTATTGCCTGAAACCTCATGTGAAGAGTTTAATAGTTTTCTCGATAGAGCAATGTTGACAGATAAGATATTTGGGTTTTTAAATAAGGTGTGAGGCTATAAGACCTACGCTAAAGCAAGCACATTTGCAAGGCACACAAGGCTGCCACACAAAGCCAACCTTGCAAAAGAGCTTGCTTTCCCACACACGGGACACACCCTGCCATTCGGGGCGCCACAGACCGACATAGTAGAAGCACGAACGCATAACATTAAGAACAATAGCCGAAAGTCCCCTAAAAAAAGCCCCGCATTAAAAAACTATTTGCGGGGGCTTTTGGTTATTGTTTGTTGACCGACACCGTTAGAACGCTATAGGAGATAAAG
>JBGSQM010000159.1:0-17080 GCA_041738035.1 Cellulophaga sp. | reverse complement strand
TTATTCCTATTTTGCATTGTTTACCTCAGCGTGAACCTTAATTCTTTTTCTCAAGAATATAACAAATCGCCTTTAACAATTAAACAAATTATGCAGGGCGATGATTTTATTGGGCATTTACCCTCGAGTGTCAGTTGGTCTCAAGACGGTAGTTTTATTTATTTTGATTGGAATCCTGCAGCGGCCATGAGCGACTCGCTTTACGGTTATAATTTAAAAACTTCACAAGCAAATAAAGTGGGCTATGAGATAGTTAAGGAACTACCTTCTCAAAATTTCAATTTAAATCAAGGTAAAACAAAAAAAGTATATGCCAAAGCTGGCGATATTTTTATGGCAGATTTAATCCGCAATACTATTTTTCAAATTACAAGTACCAAAGATTTCGAAAGCAACCCTTATTTTGTAAAAAACGAAACTGAAATTGCCTTTACCAGAAGCGGTGATATTTTTACATGGAATATCACTACCGGTGCAACCAAACAGCTTACTAATTTTACAGATAAAAAGGATAAAGAAGACAAGAAAAACGCTAAAGATGAATGGTTAAAAAACGACCAATTGGCACTTTTTGAGGTGCTTAGAGAAAGGAAAGCCAAAAACGATGAGCGCAAAAAAATATTGGAGCAACGCAAAGAAAAAACACCTTTAGAAATTTATACAGATGGAAAATCCATTTTTAACCAAAAATTGAGTCCGAATGCGGATTATGTAACCTACGTAGCTTCTAAAAGAGCAAAAAATGATGGCACCATTATGCCCAATTATGTTACAGAATCTGGTTATACAGAAAATGAAAATACACGCTCAAAGGTGGGTGATGAGGCAACAACTTATGAACTATTTGTATATGATATAAAAAATAACAAAGTCTATCCCGTAGTTTTAAGCAATTTAGAGGGCTTAGATTATATCCCAGAATACACGAAGGAATATCCTGATAAACCTTATAAAAACGACAATAGAATAGGCTATATTTCGGGTCCATTTTGGAATGATTCGGGTACAAAAGCCATTTTAGACATCAATACCAATGATTATAAAGATCGGTGGATTGTTTTATTAGATGCTGAAAAAGGCACAATCACCAATTTAGACCAACAGCATGATGAGGCTTGGATTGCAGGGCCCGGGATTGGCGGTTATGCTGGTGGCGCTATGGGTTGGATGCCTGATGATCAAAGCATTTGGTTCCAATCTGAAAAAACTGGTTATTCTCATTTATATACTATCAATGTGAATACAAAAAAAGTAAACGCCTTAACTTCTGGAAACTTTGAAATTTACAATCCGTTTATATCTAAAGATGAAAAGCGCTGGTATTTTACGGCGAATAAAAACCACCCAGGCGATCGACAGTTTTATACCATGGCTTTATACGGTGGAAAAATGCAACAGTTGACCAGTATGGTAGGCAATAACGAGGTTAGTTTATCTCCCGATGAAAAATCTATGGCCATTTTATACTCCTACGCTAACAAACCAACCGAATTATTTTTGCAAGCCAATCCTGTTTTTTCAAAAAACACAGCTGTAAAGCAAATTACCAACTCCTTGACCGAAGAATTTAAGAGTTATGATTGGAGAGCACCAGAAATTATCACCTTTAAGGCAGATGATAATGCCGAAGTCTATGCGCGTATGTACCAACCAAAAGCCGATTTAAAAAATAAAGGCGCAGTGCTATTTGTGCACGGCGCAGGCTACTTACAAAATGCCCACCAATGGTGGAGTAGTTACTTTAGAGAGTACATGTTTCATAATTTTTTAGCGGACAATGGTTATACTGTTTTAGATATTGATTATCGAGGGAGCGCAGGTTATGGTCGCGATTGGCGTACTGGAATTTACCGGCACATGGGTGGTAAAGATTTATCTGATCATGTAGATGGTGCCGAATATTTAGTAAGTAACTACGGAATTGACAAAGATAAAATTGGTATATATGGTGGTTCTTACGGCGGGTTTATTACCCTAATGGGCATGTTTAACGAACCAGAAACCTTTAAA
Source organism: Cellulophaga sp. (assembly GCA_041738035.1). Taxonomy (GTDB): domain Bacteria; phylum Bacteroidota; class Bacteroidia; order Flavobacteriales; family Flavobacteriaceae; genus Cellulophaga. The sequence goes on along the minus strand of JBGSQM010000159.1, from coordinate 15,070 downwards.
GCGGGAGCGGCCATTAGGTCTGTGGGCGATTGGGCGGCGTATAATCATGGCTATACCGCCCGTATTTTAAACACACCTGTAACCGATAGTTTGGCGTACCGAAGAAGTTCTCCTATTTATTTTGCCGATGGCTTAAAAGGCGAATTATTGATTTTACATGGAATGATCGATGATAATGTACATTTTCAAGATATGGTGCGTTTATCACAACGTTTAATAGAACTAGAAAAACCAAATTGGGAAATGGCACTCTATCCTATGGAACGCCACGGTTTTGAAGAAGCTAGTAGCTGGACAGATGAATATAAGCGTATTTACAAACTATTTCAAAGTAGTTTAATGGGCTTGAAGCCAGAAGATTAAATTTCCTAGATTTTAACGAAACTACCGTTTGTCGGTGATTTTAGGTGCTACGTAGAATTTTCTTGCAGATTTTATGTAAAAATAATCTTATATGAAAAAATGAAGTTATTTTAGGATTAAATTAATAGGTATCTATTGGTTTTTGATATTCGTAAATAATAAAGAATATACTTAAATTTATTGATATTCCTATATTATCGCTCAGTGTAAAAAGCCAGCCGCACAAGTGGCACATTTGGTTTTGCCCCGACACACGAAGCCAACGCTGCGCAAAACCAAAAGAGCCACTATTTAGCCAACGCTTAAGTACAAAAATCAAATTCATACATTTGAAAAAAAATAATGAATACAGAAGAATATATAAAGCATCTTTATCATCCAAAAACGGATAATTATCAATTGCTTAATCATTTAAAGCAAGAAGGTAATATAGACAAAATACATAAAATTATTAAAAATATATCTGGACATCCATTTATTAAATCTGCTTTAAAAAACAATATTACCCCAAAAGAATATGCTGATATTAGAAGGCAAAAGGCTATTCCTTTTTCAGGTAATTTTATAGGGGAAGCAACTTTATATTTAATATTTCTAGCAGAGAATAAAGAGATTATTAAAACATTTATTGAAAGTAAAATAGAGTTTGAAAATGCATTTCTTCTGGGTAATTATGAAGATGCAGAAAATATTTTAGTGCAAATAGAACAAAAGGCAGGTAAGTCTTATTGGTTAATTGAAAATCAAATCCTTTTAAAAGAGCACAGAGATGGAGTAAAGTCGAATTGGAATGAAGTTAGTGAGCTATCCGAGAAAGTTAAAGATCCCCTAGTTTTATTTTTTATAGAAAACTTAAGTAAAAAGGCTGAGGTAAAAATTTCCTATTTTAGATATTTGAATATATTCAATAATCAAGTAAATGAAGTTCAAATACATCACCCATTACTTTATGAATATTTATGTTTTCGACTGAATTATTCAGCATTTTCAGGATATGAAAATTTAGCCTATTTACTTTTTATTGAAAGTTCTTCTTCAATTATTGACAGATATTTACTCCTAAAGGATGTGCTTTCTGAAATGCTATCAATAAGGTTTAAAGATCAAAAAGATGCTTTGCATTCGCTTACAATTAACTTACACGAAATATTCCCAAATGATATTCAACTTTGCCAAATACTTAGTTTTTTAAATCCAGATTACATATCTAAATTACCTTCTGATGATAATATTAATGCCCTAATAAAAGAATACACAGTTGGAAATTATAAATTCTGTCTAAATAGTGCTTCAAAATTAATCCTTGAAAATCCCTCTATAATTGAATCCTATGAAATTTATATTAAATCTTTAATTGAAGAAGGTATAGAAGAAACATTTGATGAATATCCAAATAACATCAAAAATATACTTTTAACCTTATTTAAAATCTATTCTAGTAAAATTAACTTGGACCAGTCAGTTGATTTCGGATTAAAAATTTGCACATCATTTTCATCGACAAATTGGTCAAAACAACTTTTAAGTTTAATAAAATCAGCAACCTCAATTAATAATGGAAACAAACTATTTACGGTTCATTATTTAATTAACTCACAAATTCAGAATCCAAGAATAATATACTACTCACCAAAAGAGAAAATTGATGACTACGTATCTAGGTTATCAATAACTAAAGCACTAAATGAATCGTCAAATACTATAGCTAATATCCTAAAAGGGAATTATGATGCTATAAATTCCAATATAAACTTTACTAAAAGTAAAAAGGATTTATATTATGGACGAGCATTAATGAGAGCATTAAAATACGAAGAAGCAAAAGAACATTTTGAGTTACTTTATAAGAATGATTATCCAAGCACTTTGTATGAAGAGGAATTAATTGTTAATCTTTTCAGATGCTACATAAAATTAAATTTGTGTACTGAGGCTTGCTGCTTATTTGTCAACCAATTTTTAAAGAATAAAGTAACTACAAAAAGACTTCACAAGTTGAAATTGCTTGAAATTTTAGAAAATGGAGAATTAGAAAAACTTCATAATTTAATTGAACTACCTGTTTTTTATAGAATTGCGTCTATTGATTCTTACCAACAATATGTTGCTTACGATACATATATTGAAAGCAAGGAGGTAACACGGCCGACTGAACTAATTAATACATTAAAGGTTTTTGACGACAAAATCATTTTCTTTTTAAAGGAAGTTTGTTCTATTGAAATTATGCATCACTCGTATCACTTTAATGGAACAGATGATATCGAAAATGAGCGTTTAGAGATTTTGAATAAACTTATTGTAATCGATAACATAAACGAAGATACCTATATAAAAGAAATTACTGAATTAAATCAAAATTCGAATATTAGAAGAGCTATTCGTGAAGTAAACAAAGGCAGAATTTCTGTTAATGTTCAACAACTACGAAACAACGAAACTAACAATGTAAAGGAAGCATTTAACAGATATAAAGAGATTGAAACCTATAGTAAAACCAAAGAAATACTAGGCATTGATACTTCTGCGAATATGCTAAACGAATTTGCCAATATCAGTTTAGACGAACTATTGGGAAATAAAATAGTATATACAAATGACCCAGCATTTATCTCATTCAAGGTTATTTTTCTTGAAATCAGAGATAAATTTCTTTTAAGTAAAGAATATGGTTTAGATGGTTATTTGAGTACAAGAATTAGGCACGGAACCTTATTAAACCACATTAGAAGTACATTTGAATCTGAAAATATAATTTCACAGAGAGACAAAGACAATATCTATCTTGAAAATGATTTTTGGAATAACAATATCCCATACAATTTATTTGAAAAAAGATTAAAAATACAAGAGGCAATTAAGAAGTTTTCTCGATCAATTGATGAATATACTGAATTTATAATAAAAGAATTAATACAGGTTCGAACTGAAAAGCACTCTAAAAAGACTAAAGCCCTATTTGACTTTAGCATCTCAAATAAAGAGCTTGCCTTTTTATTTGCTGCTGCTAGAGAAAACATTAAAGACCATAATCTTTTTTTAAGTTTTGTATTTGATTATTTGCAAAGATCAACAGAGAAAATTCTAACTCGTATAAGAGAAATCATAAACACCGATATTAAAGATAACTATAATAGTATTTTGCAAGACTTCAACACTGAAATAAAAGAAATAATAGGTGCGAATAATTTTCCAGAATTAACTAATGCGATAGGATTATGTGGCACTAGAGTACAAAACGAACTTAAAAACATTTCAGAATGGTTCTTCCTTTCTAATACGAGTAAAGACTTGATATTAGATTTAAAAGTTTTAATTCAAACTGCAATACAGATTACAAATACAATCTCTCCTAATAGTAGATTAAATCCCCGAGTTATAGAAGAGCACTCAATACCAATGGTAGGTACGATACATCTAATCTATGTCTGCCGAATTTTATTGGATAATATTATAGTTCATTCTAAAGTTAATCCTAATGAATTAGATATTGAAATATCTTCTAAAGTTACAGAAGATGATTTCCTTGAAATTTCTTTTAAAAACAATTTATCAAATTCAATTGATACGGAGGCCTTAAAAGAAAAACTGCAACAAGTTAAAAACAAATGGGATATCTCGTCTAATGATTTTGAAAATATAGACATTGAAGGAGGAAGTGGATTTGATAAAATACGAAGAATCATAGCCTTCGATTTGGGTTGCGAACTTTATAAGTTTGATTTCAAATTAGAAGGCAATTATTTAACGGTTATCATTTCTATAGAATTTTTAAATATACCTCAGTATGATGAAGAAAATTAGAACTATATTAATTGAAGATGATTCAAAAAAGATTGAAGACATTAAAGATTTCGTAATTAATTCTTTAGGCTGCGAGGTATTAATCATAAAAGAATCTTATCAAAGTGGGATTAGAGAAATTTTGAAGAACGATTTTGATTTATTACTTCTAGATATGAGTATTCCAACTTTTGATAAAACACCATTAGAATCTGGCGGACCCTATGAAAAATTTGGAGGGTACAAAGTATTGCGTGAAATAATTCGAAAAAAGAGACCCATTAAAACAATTCTAATTACGATGTTTGATGATTTTGGAGAAAGTGACTTATCAATCACATTATCCCAAATTAACAGTTCTCTAAAAGAAGAATTTTCAGATTTATACATTGGTTCTGTTTTTTATCACGCTAGAGAAAATAAATGGCAAGAAGAGCTAAAGACTTTAATTCAAAATGTAGAAAATGATTAACATTTTAATTATAGACGATAGCAATGATAAAGTTGCGAATGTTATAAAGGTAATTCGTGAAATATCAAGCGAAATTATTGTTGAGATTGCAATAGATTTCATTTCTGCCCAAAAGCATTTAATTTCATTTCAATATGATTTACTGATTCTTGATATAAATCTGCCTATACGATCTGGAGAGGAGCCGACTTTAGAAACTGGCAAGAATTTATTGGCAGAGATAAACCGTAAAGTGAATTTAAAATCACCTTTCTATATTATTAGCTTGAGTCAATTCGCTGATGAATGTGATAATTTGAGTAATATTTGGAGAACTATCAAATATTCACCAGAGAGTGTTGAATGGCGATTACCTATTATTGACTTAATAAAACATATATTAAAATGTAATTTAATAGCAGATAATCCCATTATAATAAAGCCTACACTTTTTCTGGAAGGTAGAACAGACGAAAAAATAATAACCGAAGCTATAAGAATATTTAAACCGGACTTATTAGAAAAGGTTTTAATTAGGTCTGAAAAAAGTGCTGGTGCAAGTTGGGTTTCTAGACAAATTATAGTTTGGGCTCATTCATTAAAAAAGAAAGATTCAAATTTTATTAGAGCCGTTGGACTTTTAGATGGCGATTTTGCAGGTAAACAAGCATTAGAGGAAATCAATAGAGTAGTAAAGCACGATTCTGCTGAAAGTAAAACGTATAAGACATTTAAATTGACACCAAGTTATGCAAGACATATTATATCTATAAAACAAAAAGGCCTCGATTTACCAGTAACTCTTGAAGAAATGTTTTGTCCTGATATTTGGGAATATGCAAAAGATAAATCTTGGTTAGAATTAAGAACAAATGCTGAAAGCCTTCTTTCTAATCCTGAAAAATGGAATAAGTTTGAACTTTCTTTAAAGGACTACTTAATGACAATTGGATTGGATGAAAAGGAGAATTTGTATTTGTACACTTTCAAAGATGATTGTAAAGAAGAATTGTCGAAATACATTTTGGAACTACCATTTGAAGAACGAAAAACTGCATTGATTTGTTTTATAAAATTAATTGATGAAATTGAAGAATACCTATTTGCATAGCCCTATTTGCAATCACAATTAAAAACCGCACAAGCCGCCACACGACCGAAGTTTTTAATAGAGCTTGCAAAGCCGACCCAAAAGAAAAATTGTTTTTAAAAAATTTCCAACGCTTCAAAAAAAAATAAAACACCCGATTCATAAGCCAGACAAAAAAGAACTCGACAAATGACAGAAACAGACAACATAAAAATGGTTGTAACCCACCACAGACTAAAACGCCAGCCTATAACAGCACCTACAAGAAATTGGCAGTTTAGTGCTTAAATGAAGTTTTGGGCTTCGTATCAAGTTCAGTGCTGGCAGACAGTTTAGCGATCCGAAATTGCCTACTTCTTACAGCTGCAAAACGTCTTGAGCAACTCCTCTCATTACGGAAAAAAAATTAATATTTTTAAGCTAAGGTTTAAGGAGGATATTAGAGAAAAAAAGCTGAAAATCAAAATCACTGACATTTGATTTTCAACATATTATAAAAAGCTTAGTCAGAATACGTAAAATCTAGCAGGCAACCATTTAACAGTTTTCTGCGTCTTTATAAGAAAGAACCAATCCAAAATAAAATATGAAAATTTTAAAACCGTTATTTTTTACTTTATTACTACTTCTTTCGTTTAGTTGTTCTGTAACTAATTATCAAAAGAAAGGAACTGTTCAACCCAAATCATTTGATACCGAAATAGAATTTACTACTGTGAAAACAGTTATGATAATTCCATCCATAATAAATGGGGTTTCCAAAAATTTCTATTTTGATACAGGGGCTCAATACTCTATTATCCAAAGAGATTCAATTTTAGGCAAATCAATGACACTTCACGGAGCATCTAAGCGCAAAATAAAAACTGGAAGTGAAGTAGTAAATTCTTTCAAAATTGAAAATGTAGAATTTCTTGGCACAGTAGCATCCAATACAGATATGGTTGGACTAAAAGAACAAATTTCAAATTTTGGAGGTATAATAGGAACACCAATAATAAATAAAGCCAATTGGTTAATTGATTATCCGAATAAAAAACTTCAGATTTCAAGCAAAAACTTGGCAGATGAAACTTTTGAAACAATCAAAATAAAAAGAAAAGGCGGTTCGCCATACACTTTTATTTCTATCAATGGAATTGAATATAAAGTCGTAATTGATTTCGGCTCATCATCCGAATTTAGTTTGCCGAAAGAATCTAAACTCGCTAAAGAACTATTACAGCAATATGAATTTAAAGATAACGAAAGAGAAAGATATAGTATTGGCGGACTTCAAACGATTCAGGAAAAAGTTGGAACCATTCCTGTGGTAAAATTAGGAGCTATGGAATTTGAAAATGTGAGTCTAAAAATTGGAGTTCAAAGTCAACCAAGAATTGGAATTAGTTTTTTTAAAGACTGTATAATTTACATTGATAATCTGGAAAATAGTTACAAAATTAAAAAGTAGTACGGGAAAGTACTGCTCACCACAAAACCTATAACAAATAGGGCATTAAATGCTATATTTAAAGGCCTAGATGTGTTTACCAGTCCGCCATCCCAAATTTTCGGGATTATCCCGACCATTAGGAGGCTTTTGATAAATAAAAGATAAAATAAAATTTAATCCTGACCGTTTGGGACGGTTTGTGTAGCATCCAAAAAGTTCAGCCTCTTTTTACACGCTAAATTTCATATACCAACCTTTAGTAGAAAGGCTAAATGACAACCCCTGATAAAATGGAATACTTAGTAAAAGACGAACAACTCCAATTAAAATACCAACCAGGCAAAGGTGCTTGGACGTATCATATTCAAATCCCCAAACATGAAACAAATCATTAGAAAATGGGGTTGATTAAAGGTATCGGGTACTATTGACAATTACAAAATTGAAAGCATCAACCTGTTAACAATATCTGGACAAGACAAACTAATTTCAATCAATGATAAAATCAGAAAAACAATTGGCAAAAGCGGTGGTGACAAAGTTACGGTGACACTTTACTTATTGACTTTAAAGGAACAAATAACCGAGAAAGAAATTTTAGAAACATTCAAAGAATCAGGAGTACTGAATTCTTTTAAGAAGTTGATGGAACAAAAACAAAATAAAATGAGCAACGAAAATCAAAATAGCGGTTTACAGCCTATAAACAATTTTGTTATTTTCAAAACCGAAAGTGGCAAAGTAAATATAGACGTTTTTTATCAAGACAAAACGCTTTGGTTAACGCAAAAAACAATAGCAGAACTCTTTGAAAAAGGACGTTCTACCATAACCGAACACCTTAAAAAAATATTCGAAGATACCGAATTGGATGAAAATTCAGTATGTCGGGATTTCCGACACACTGCCGAAGACGGTAAAACCTACCAAACCAAATACTATAATTTACGAGCCATAACAGCGGTTGGCTATAGGGTAAATTCCCAAAGAGCCATTGAATTTAGAAAATGGGCAACTGAAATTTTGCACGAATACATCATCAAAGGTTTTGCTATGGATGATGAGCGATTGAAACAAATCAAACATTTTGGAGAAGATTATTTTGAAGAAATGTTGGAGCGAATCCGAGAGATTCGATTAAGTGAAAGACGTTTATATCAAAAAATCACAGACATCTATGCACTATCGGCTGACTATGACAATAAATCGGAAATAACCCAACATTTTTTTGCTACGGTACAGAATAAGCTGCATTGGGCAATAACAGGCAAAACGGCTGATGAGATTATTTACACAGAAGCAGATGCTACCAAAATTTATATGGGATTAAAAACTTGGAAACAAGCCCCTGACGGAAAAATTTTAAAAAGTGATGTAACGATTGCAAAAAATTATTTGAATGCTGAACATTTAAAAGCTTTAGAAAGGATAGTCACTTCTTATTTAGACTTGGCAGAAAATAGAGCAAGAAACAGGCAAGTAATGAATATGAAAGATTGGGATAGCTTTTTAGTTCAATTTTTAGAATTAGCGGATTATCCTATTTTAAAAGACAAGGGCAAAGTATCAATGTTGGAAGCCAAATTAAAAGCAGAAAGTGAGTACGATAAATTTCGTGTGATTCAAGACCAGAATTATGTTTCCGATTTTGATAGGGAAATGAAAAAATTAATAGATAAAAAAACTAATGGTGAATGATGAATTGTTAATTATGAATTTTCAGCAAAACCCTCATTCATAATTTATCATTCACAATTTATAATTAAAAAATGGATTTAGTACACGTAACATACGACCAAACAGGAAAAAGCAAAAGTACTAATGCGTTTGGTATGCGAGAAATGCAGGAAAAAGCTTATGAAGGTAGAACCGCCCAATACTTATTGCTAAAAGCACCACCAGCATCAGGAAAATCAAGGGCTTTAATGTTTATTGCTTTGGATAAATTGCAATATCAAGGCATTAAAAAAGTAATTGTTGCCGTTCCTGAAAAATCTATTGGAGCATCTTTTGGCTCAACTGAACTCAAAAAATATGGCTTTTTTGCCGATTGGAAACCTAACCCAAAATATAACCTTTGTACACCAGGCGTTGAAAAAAGCAAAGTATCGACTTTCTTGAATTTTTTAGATTCTGACGAACAAATTTTGGTTTGTACTCACACTACTTTACGTTTCGCTTTTGATGGTTTAGATGTTAAAAAATTGGACAATACGTTGGTTGCTATTGATGAATTTCACCACGTTTCAGCAGAAGGCGATAATATTTTAGGTCAAGTGCTAAAAAGCATTATGGCCAATTCAGACGCTCATATTGTGGACGTATCATATTCAAATCCCAAACACGAAGCATATCGTTGGAAAATGGGGTTCCTTAAAGGTAGCGGGTACCATTGACAATTACAAAATTGAAAGCATCAACCTGTTAACAATATCTGGACAAGACAAACTAATTTCAATCAATGATAAAATCAGAAAAGTAATTGGCAAAAGCGGCGGTGACAAAGTTACGGTGACACTTTACTTATTAACTTTAAAGGAACAAATAACATAGAAACAAATTATTGGACTTATTTGGATTCATCATTGGTATTAGTCTTGTAAAAATTTCAACTTAAAAAAGGAGATCAATAAATTGTACAAGCCACTTCAAAAACTTAAAATATTAGGTGAAAATTAGTAATTCGCGCCAAGCTTAGAAATTAAATATACTATAAGCTCTATTCTAAAACCACTTCGGAAGGTGGCTGTCTAAAAATTAAGAAAATCACTACTGCCAAAAGTCCGCAAATACTTAAACCTACAAACAAGGGCCAAACGGTTATGGTAACAAAACTTCCGATGTAAGTGGCAATTGGAATAGAAATTAGGGTAGAAATAAAACCTGTAATTGCAGCACCAATTCCCGCTATATGACCAATGGGTTCCATGGCAATAGATCGCATATTACCCCAAATAAAACCTAAACAGAAAAAAGTAAGCGATAAAAACAACATCAAAACTATTACAGAGGGGTTTTTAGTATTCCAAAATAAAAAAACGTAAAGCAATGTAATTGCGGTAAACGTAAGCAAAGCTATAAATGCTAATTTTCGCATCCCAAAACGCAAGACTAAAGTTCCGTTTAAAAAGGTAGACAAGCCAATGGAAACTGCTAAAGCAGCAAACAGGTAGGGAAATACTTCTTTTAACTGGTACTGGTCTTCAAAAACATGCTGTGCAGAACTTAAATACACCAGAAAACCTCCGGTAATTAAACCCGAAACTAGCGTGCAAGCTATTGTTTCTTTATATTTTAACAATTCTCTTAAACCGTCAATAAAAACATGACTTGAAAATTTTACTTTATACTCGGGATGCAATGTTTCAGGCTGCCTTTTCCAAAACCAAATACCGATGACTAGTGCAAAAAACATTTGCATGTAAAAAATAGCTTTCCAACCCAAATGGTCTAAAATAACCTTCCCAAATGCTGGAGCAATTACAGGGATAATAATAAAAAAGGCCGTTACAAACGACATTATTTTAGCCATATAATTACCCTCATACGTATCTCTGATAATCGCAATAGAAATAGTTCTTGCGGCAGATAAGCCAATACCTTGAAGAATTCTTCCTACAATCATCATTTCTAAAGTAGTAGAAAAAACACAAATAAAACTTGCTACAATAAACACAAAGAATCCAATGTAAATTATGGGTTTACGACCAAAACTATCTGAAAGTGGACCAAAAAATAATTGCCCTACACCCAAGCCCAAAAATATCATGGTAATCAATAATTGGTGGTCGGTGGTAGTCGGACTATTAATAGCAATCCCAATATTTGATAAAGCCGGTAACAAAGCATCAATGGAAAGCGCTACGATAGACATTAAAGACGCCATTAAAGCGACAAACTCAAAATTAGGCTTTATTTTTTCTTTTTGCATTGTGCAAAAGTAAGTATTAGCAACTGGCTAACAATGTAATATTAAGCTAACAATTTGAAATTAAGACTTTGCAAATCTATCCATAGCTTAGAACCATCCCCATATTACATTTTCTTGACGCGAATTTCACTGATTTACACTTATTAAAAATAGTTATACTACCAGACTGTGTTGATATTACTTTCAGTTGCCCTAAAATGATCTTCAAAATATTTTATGGACAAATTAAACCTACTATTCTTGCATATATTTTTTTAACTGTTGTTGTTCCCAATTTTTGATAAATGAGGGTTTTGATCCAAAAACGATGATGGCGTGAAATAATAGCCCTATTCCCCAAATTATGGGTGTACCAAAAACATTCCAATTAATCCAATTTAAAAAATTTGGATCTCCTATGGCTTCTTTACTTAACAAAGTAAAAATAACTTTTTCCCTAAGCACAAAAAGTGTGATATTGATGATTACATAAACCACTAAATGATTATAAAAACCTTTTATACTGTCCACTTTCTTTTTTGCTCTTTGTAATTTTGATAATGCTTGATTTTTCATTATTTTTTTTATTTAAAATTTTCCATGTCCGCTTTATCTTCCCGCATGTACTTCTTTATTTGACGGGCTTCCCAATCTTTACTAAAAAACGGATTTATTGAAAATACACCTATGGCATGAAACATCAATCCGATTCCCCAGAAAAAAGGCGTTACAAAACTTCCAAAATCTAAAAATGCTTCGGAAAAAGATTCTCCATCATGCATTCGTCCATAAACGATTATCGAAGTAATGAAAATGTTCACTAAAATATAAACTAGTAAGTGAATATAAAATCCCTTTAATTCTTTTATCCGCTCTTTCGCTCTCTCTATTTTTGAATTTTTAGTATTCATAATACAATAATTTTAATTTTGACTTTAGATTATCTATTCAGAAAATGGAATACATCCATTTTATTTCCTTTAGGCACTTTCACTTTTTTACTTGAATTTACGAAGCAGTTCATTTTTAATTATGGCTTTTTAATATTCAATTATTGTATTACTCCCATCTTGTTTTTTGATCGTCTTCTTGCATATATTCTTGAATTTTGCGTTCTTCCCAGTTTTTACCAAAAACGGAATCATATCCAAAAATTTTAATCGCTTTAGTGATGGAGCTTATGGACACGCCTAAAACCACCCATAAAAACCATGGATAACGCCATTCATTCGTATAATAATTTATACCTGCTGTAAGTGCAATTACAAACAAATTTGAAACTAGTGATGCGTAAAACTTTTTAAGTTGTGCTACACGTTCTTTTGCTTTAAAATATTTATCTTCTGGTTGCATGTTATTCATTATTTTTATGTTAAAGTTATTTTTAGCGTTAATAGGTTAAAGTTCTATCTTCAATCCTTATGTTCAAAATACGATGTACTGAATTGTTGAATTATTTAGCTGAACTGTAAAGGTTTAAATATCTATTTTTTTAAAACGAATCGTCATCCATATATTCTCGCATTTTGCGGTCTTCCCAATTTTTACCGAATAGAGGATTATAACCGAACGCTTCCATTCCATGCGCTATCACCCCAAAGCCCCATCCTAAGGCAGGAAAAATAACCCAAGGAAAACTTGTCGTATTATAGTTTATAATTGCTAAAAAAGAAATTACAAGGCCATAGGCCAATAAGTTACCATAAAAACCTTTTATTTTTGCCACTTTTTCTTTTGCTTTTTGATAGCGTTTATCTTCCAAATATATTTTTTGTGTTTCCATACTAGAAATTTGTTTTGTGAGCATTGGTAATTCTATTTTAAATTCCGATGCTGTTTTTGTTATTGTTACATTTTTATTAGATACTATTTTGTAGCGCTCTTGAATATTTTGCAAACCCACCCCACTACTCTTTTTTACTACAGATTTCTCTTGTAAATTATTGCTCACCACTAAATTGCCATTTTGCTCATATACTTTAATTCGCAAAGGCTTTTCTGATGACACTACGTTGTGTTTTACGGCATTTTCTAACAATAGCTGCAAGGATAAAGGCACTATTTTGGCCTCTGGATTAGTACAAATTTCAGGAATTTCGAAAATGATACTATCTTCAAAACGCATTTGTAAAAGACGGATATAGGTTCTAGCAAATTGCAATTCTTCATCCACAGAAACCAAATCTTTATTCTTTTGTTCTAAAACATAGCGATATACTTTCGAAAGCGAAGTCGTAAACTTTTGTGCCTGACTAGGGTCTTCTTCGATTAAACTAGTCAATACATTTAAACTATTGAATAAAAAGTGAGGATCTAACTGATTTTTTAAGGCATCGAACTTAGCAGAGGCGGTTCCAGCGATTATTTTCTGCTCGGTTACTTTTTTCTGCTGAACAGCCCTATAAAAGTAAATCGCATGAAATAAAATAGATACGACTATAGTTATTAATAACGATACCGCATAAAAACGCAAATGCTCACCGGCTATAAAAGCATCCCAATCCTTATTTCCTAAAATTATTTGAATAAAAAATCGAATGATAAAAATCCCAAAAATAGTGAGCATAATACTCCCTAAAGCACCAATAAGAATTCTATACCGACTGTATTTTTTCCAAATAACTTTTTTATTCAAATATTCAAAGAACGAAACGTTAATTATTGTAAGTACCAAGGAATATAGTAGGTAATAAGCCATATTTTTTAAAAAAAAAGCATCAAAATTTAGGCTTTTACCGCCAAGCATACCCAATCCTATATCGATAATAGCGATTATAAAACCAACTAGGAGTCCGATTGCTATTGTTTTACCTATATTCTTCATTCTTATAATGTATTCTTAGTCTAATTTATATGCTCTACTAGTGCGCCCGTTTTCAAAATAACCTAGCAAGGCATATTTTGCACTAAAGTTAGTAAAAACTGTTATGAAGGGTCTTTATTTTTTATTTTCATATCAAATTAAGATTTTAAAGGATTACAGATACAAATTTGTGGACTTATCGCTCTGTTTAAAACTTTTATTTACTGAATTGTAAAAAATGATTTCTGAATTGTAGTGCACTGCCCTGTGGAAAATTGAAAAGGGAAAATTGAAAGTTAAAATGAAAAATGAAAAATGAAATAAAAACGGTTAACACTAATAAGGGAAGTTCCAATTGTAAAAGTCTTAAATCTGGATTTTAAACTCCTGCAGAATCTATTAGATTAAAAGCAATTTTTTTTAAGAATTTCCACTAATTTTGCAGTATGATAAGAACGTTTCAGCTTCGGATTGCCATAGAAGACGCATCAAAAGATGATATCCTTATAAAAAAGGCATCAAAGCACTTGGATATACCTGAAGATCAGCTCACTGTAAAGGTACTTCGAAAGTCTATTGATGCCCGAAAACCTGCTATTTATTTTAATTACAAGCTCGAAGTTTATATTCGCGAAAAGCCTTCTGAACAGCCTGATTATAGTTTTGATTATAAAGATGTTTCTCAGGGAAAAGAAATTCATATTATTGGTTTTGGTCCTGCGGGAATGTGGGCAGCCCTGCGCTGTTTAGAACTAGGATTTAAACCTGTGGTTTTAGAACGTGGTAAAAATGTTAAAGATCGGCGAAGAGATATAAAAGCCATTAATCAAGAACATCTGGTTGGCGAAGACTCTAACTACTGTTATGGCGAAGGAGGGGCAGGCACGTATTCCGACGGAAAATTATACACACGAAGCCTAAAACGTGGCGATGTGCGTCGTATTTTTGAGAGTTTAGTACATCATGGGGCTACAGAACAGATTTTAATTGATGCCCATCCGCATATTGGCACCAATAAATTACCTAAGATTGTTGAGAATATTCGTGAAACCATTTTAAAACATGGTGGTGAAATCCATTTTAATACCCGTGTCGTAGATTTCACTATTCATAATAACGCCATTAAAGCCCTGCAACTCCAAAACGGAAATGAAATGGCAGTAACGAAAGTGATACTTGCTACGGGACATTCTGCCAGAGATATTTATTACTTATTGCATAAAAAAGAAATTACC
>JBGSQM010000157.1:0-9703 GCA_041738035.1 Cellulophaga sp. | reverse complement strand
TATTGAAGTAGGATGCGTAGCTAGATCATTTTCAACAATGTATTTTATGTTTTGATTAAAAATAGCAGCAAACTTTTCACTATTACCTATTAATATGTGATGTTAAAGTTCAATCCAAAATTTTGGAGCCCGATGAATTATTAATAAAGATTATCAAATCATAATCTTTACTTATATCTGTCTCGTAAAATTCACTTTCTAACTTCATAGATCCTAATTGTCTAAAGTCCAGTTTTTCCAAAAGCCATTTGGCATGGATTGGTTTTTGTTCTTTAACACTACGCAGATCAATAATAAATATAGGAACATCGATAGACTCGAAAAAATTTTCAAAAGTACCGTTGTACGGTCCCTGCGCCTGATAGGTTGTTAGCCTATTTTTACCTGTTGCAGTGTAAGTGCCTCTACCGAATGCAAACCCCACCGCCACGTAATCATCCACCAAACTATCAGATAGAAAATTTCCCATGCCGTTCATGGTTCTCTGTATATGACCATTATGCGCCCAAACAGCAATTTTTGAACCTTGATTTTGGGATTTTATCCATAGTAGGTTTTCTGCCATAAATTTATTCCGTATCATATAACTTGTTTCAGCCACATATTGTTCAATGATTCTAACATGCTGATATAGCCATTCCTTAGTATTCTCGGTAATATTCAATTTTGCAATAGCGTCTTTAACATTTTCCAATTTCTCTTCAATAATATCTTTATTATTTTGAGAAAGTAAGCTCGTAGGTAAATTTGGATGTTGTGCTTTATTGCTATCCAGTATCTGCTTAATAGCAGTTAAATCCTCGATTATATTAAAATCGCTTTTTAGTGCTTTATTTAACTCAAGGAAGGATAAATTATAAAATTGCATATCAAATCCCGTGAATTGTATTTTCTGTTTCGATGCATTGTGCAACTTCATCCATTCCACCATATTCAATACTTCCTGGGTGTTCCAAGTCCAAAAACCCATACCTTTAATTAATTCTTTGGGGTTTCCCTTTCCCTCAATGATGTAGTCATTGAGCTTGTATGCTTCAGGCATATTCGCCTCCATGGAAAATATTTTGAAATCTTTTTTTTCCGCTAAGTATTTGACTATTCGATGCTTCATCTGAAATATTTCACTAGATCCATGGGTAACCTCTCCAAGCGCTACAACCTGGGCATCTCCAATTAAAGAATCGAGAATCTCAAGATCTTCATCTGATTTCGAATTAGGATCGTAGGTTGATAAGGGATGTACATAATTCTTTAACCATTCCAATTCTTCACGTGTAGGTTCAGTTAAGCGAGGTTGTAAATCCTCGAATACTTTTCCGTCAATCAGAATTTCAAAATCATCATACCAAGCTACTCCGTTACCCACCAATAAGCCCCCAAAGGTGATTTCTGTAGCTTTCTCGTCAACAATCATCTTTAGCGAGACTTCCTGCCAGTCATTCGTGCCTTTTAACCCATTACTCTCCATATTATCAAATCCCAAAACTCCATCTTCTCCATCTACTTTCCACCAAAGACCGGCATATCCGTTATTTATTGACTCGGTTTTTAAATGACCTCTAAGCTCTATTTTTCTGCCTTTTGCAAAAGCGATAGGAAAACTTGCTGTAAAAACTCCAGATTGATTTTCATTAAGATTATTACTTGTTAACTTTAAACTCCTGTTAGACTCATGTTTTTCGTTTCCATCCCATTGAAAAATATAGCCAGAATTTGTGTTGTACCACCATTTCTTAGGTATTTCAGAGCCCCGCAATTCGTATTCGAAGCCAAGATTAAGAAATTCTTGGGAAAATGATTTACTGGCTAAACATATAAAAAACATTAAAACTGTAGTTCTCATAATTTTAATTTGAAACACTAACTTAAATATAATAAATATCAATTTTACCCAGACCTCTAAATATGTTTTATTGTTGTTCTGCAATTAATAGGAGGTAAAGGTCTTCTAATAAAAAATATTTTAACAAAACAGCAAAACTTAGCTCTTCTATCCCACCAAATTTGTTGTAAAAACGTTCTAGTCGTAAGGCAAAAGCTTTGAATTGTTCTCCGTTAACATTTATGGGCATGTCCATATTATAATTAAGGAGCTTTTTGTTTGTATATCTTTCTAAAATAGCGGGAATTTTATCGGGTTCCTGCGCAATGATAGCCGCGTAGGACAACAAGAAAAGAGAAAAAAGTAGAAACTGTTTCATTGTTTTTTTGATAAAAATAACCCACATTAAAATAACAAATTCGGCAACCTCAATGATTTTAGAGTATGTTTTACCTTTTTTTAACATGTTGTTATTTTCATACTTTATGAAATCTCGAAATTTTTAACTGTTTATTTTTTTTACACCTATGCAAACTTTTAGCTATCTGGGAAAGCAAATCATTAGCATGGGTTTATCATGAAAAAAGATTTGTAGGTAATTTGGTAGATTTCCAAGGAAATTTTGATGGTTTAGATTTTGAAATCAAAGAACAGAAAGGTTATGGTAAAATATTCAAAAAAAATGCAGCTAGTTTTCTTAAATTAAACTTGACACAAACTTCGCAAAATATCAATGAAAGTGAAGCAGTCACCAAAATATATACCCTACAACTTCAAAAGAAAGACACCTTACTTCTTAAAACTGAAGACCTAAAAAATACTTTACAATTTAAGCGAAAAGAATAATTATAAAATTCAGCGTAACCAATAATTTCTTCTTTTATTAATATAAAACTACCGCTCTTTTTTAGCCATTATTTAGGCTAAGACGTGGCCTTCATTTATGCTGGTTAATACCAAAAAAATAGCCTAACTGTATCTTCATAAAAGGGGTATTGATGAGTTTTGATGCTAAACTATGAATCCAAAATTTATTACAGACCGTTTTTTCTTAATTTACTGCTTCATTTTTTATAAAAAAATTAGATAATATTTTAAAAAAAGTTCTCTGAATAACTTGTTTTGTACACACCATTTAAACTCTTTTTAGTCCTTTTTCATCTACTTTTTTATCAAATAAAAAGTAGTCTTTACGATTTAAAAGGACTGCTAAAAATCCTTTAGAAGTCCTGAAATAATGGCTTTAAAAAATGATGTCACCCTAAGTTATTTGGCTTTCACAACAGAATCAAACCAAACGACAACAATAAATTCTGCACTTAGGGTATATATAGCATATTTGTTGATAAATCTTAATAAGATAATGCTTTATCTCTTGATTTTTTTAAAAATTAATTTTCAAGAAGGGATAAAAATTAAAGACGCAATACTACCACAAACCAAATTAAATAATGAACCATACAATTTCCTTTAAAAAAGAGTTTATTCTATTTTTTATCCTAGTAATTGGTATTCTTTTCAACACTAATGCACAGGAAGCAGTTCCTTTTACACCGCGACTTAATGGAGGTAATATAGAGATAAGAGGCGACATTGTTTTTGTTGGAAACAATATTCTAAACAGAGCTACTCAAGCAAACCCAGCAGAAGCAAACACGCCCTATAATGGTACTGCAAACAATAATTCTTTGTGGATGGAGTATATCGATATTGATGGCGATGCTTCCACCTTTAGTTCTAGTAGTGCTTCGCTTAACATTACAGATCCTTCATGTTCACAAGTGCGTTATGCTGGTTTGTATTGGGCTGCAACCTATCCAAATGAAAGAAGTACGGTAAATCAACAGTTCAATGGAACACCAAGAATTGAAGATTGGAATCAAATAAAATTTAAACTTCCCTCAGGTTCTTATATAGATTTAAGTGCTGATACAGCCGCTGACCCAGTAGGCGAAGAAGATGACATTATTTTTGATGGCTACAACCCTGTCAATATTAATAATTCTTTTAAAGATTCGCCTTATATCTGTTACAAAAATGTGACAAATTTAGTGCGTTCTAATACCAACCCTAATGGAGAATATACGGTAGCCAATATAAGAGCTACCAAAGGCAGAAGAGACGGTTCAAGTTCCGCGGGTTGGGTATTGGTTGTAATTTATGAAAACCCAACAGAATCTGGCAAGTTTATTTCTACTTTTGATGGCTATGCTGGTCTTTCAGGTGCTGTTGGTAATGTTGATGTAAATGTTAATGGTTTTAAAACCTTGCCAAATCCTTTTCCTGTTAGAGCAAGAATTGGAGTAGGTGCTTTAGAAGGGGACAGAGGGATTACCAATGATCGCTTTTTTATAAAAGCGAATTCGAATGCCACTTTTACCAATTTAACTACAGGTCTTAATCCGAATAACAACTTTTTTAATTCAACAATTACCACCAACGGAGCCCAAGTAGCCACAAGAACCCCCTTTGGAACCAATACCTTGGGAATAGATTTAGATCTTTTTAATCTTAATAACCCAAGTGAAACTGTTCTTCCTAACGATGAAACAGGCGCAACTTTACGCTTTACCTCTTCTGGAGATGGTTATGGGGCATTTTTAGCTACGTTTTCCGTAGAAATAATTGAGCCTACCATTGTTCTTGAGAAAAAAGTAGAAGATATTGCGGGTAACGATATTACCGGTTTAGGCGTTAATTTAGGGCAAACTTTAGATTATGTTTTGTCGTTTAGAAATTTAGGTAACGATCACGCCACGGGAAGAAACCCAACAAGTAGTGATCCGTTTCAAAGATATTATACCATCCGTGATGTATTACCCGTTAATGTTACCCTTGACCAAATTAACCTAAGTCTTCCTCCAGGGGTCACTTATCGCTATAATGGAACTCTAAATGAAATAGAATTTGCCATCCCAGATAATCTAGTGCTTATAAACGGTCCTAAAACGAGCATTCGTCTAAGGGTTCGGGTCGCCGAAAATTGTTTTGATTTTGTTGATGCTTGTACCAATTTAATACAAAATATCGCCTATTCTACTTATTCTGGGGTTATTAACAGTGCATTAATATCGGATGACCCTAGTGTTTCCGATTTTGATAATTGCGGTTTTGTAACCCCAGGAGCAACCAACTTTTTATTAGACGATTTATCAGACTGTACCTTTAAAAGAACGGTACAATTATGTGGTAGTAATGTGGTGTTAGATGCAGGAAATGGCTTTGACAATTATATTTGGTATCGCGATGTTAATAATAATGACCTTATTGATATAGGCACCGATATTGTTATAAATGATGGAAACCCAGATAATGATCTGAGTACACTCAATGTAACCCAAGCTGGGAACTATATTGTTGATAAAATTATTGCAGATCCTTGTAAAGGTTTTAATGAAATTATAAACGTTGTACTTTTTGGAACTACCCAAACGAACCCTATTTTAGACTTTTTTAATAGTAGAAATAGCGATGCCAATCCCAATAATGATATTCAAGGAGAAATTTTAAGATGCTCTATTGACGGCGAATTTTTAGCTAATATATTTTTATGTGGGGCTAATGATACAGAATTTTTACAAGTAAACATCCCTGATGCTCAGAGCTTAGAATGGCAACAACTTGATGAAAACGCATGTACCTCAACAGACCAAGCTTGCCCCAATAAAGGCAATAGTTGTTATGCTACGGTGGCTACTGGAAACGCTTATACCATAACTGATACTGGAAAATATAGACTGGTTATTAACTATCAAAATGGATGTTCTAGTCGTTTTTATTTTAGTGCTTTTAAAAATGATTTACCGGTAAACACCATTAAAACAGATATTTTTTGTAGTACCGTTGGAAATATCACTGTTACCAATCTAGGCGCGGGATATGGTTTTCAATTATTTAATATAGCAACAAATACTGTAATTGTTCCTTTTAGTGCTAACAATGGGCCTAGTTTTGATATTGCTACTAATGGTAGCTATAGGATAGATGTTCGCCAATTAGACGCTACGGGCAACCCAATCCCAAATTCATGTCAATTTCAAAGTGCTGAAATAGGAGTTTTAAATCGTAATTTTGAAGTTAACCTAAGTACAATTCCTGCCAATTGTAACGCACTAGGTAATATTAATGTTCAAATTTTAAACGTTAGAGCTAATTATACCTACGATTTGCGATTTAATGATGGTATAACGCATGCTTATGGCGTTGGTACAAGGGTAAATATCGCAACAGCTCAAACCACCAATAACTTTACTTTTAACAATTTAAATCCGGGTGATTATACTGTTATTGTTACCACTCAAGATGGATGTACTGATACTCAAAATATTACTGTAACTGAGATTGACGACATTCAACTTTCAGCGGTAACCTTATCAAATATAGGATGTTCCCCTGGATCCATTCAGTTAACACCAAATGGAGGTTTTCCAGATCCAGATTACAGCTTTGCTATTTGGAGTAAAGATGGCACTGCTTTATATAGTGACATAAGCAATATTCCCGCAGGTGCTTATCAAATTAATCCGATTTTTGAATTTGGTTATACCACATCAGGAGGTCCAACAGATGCCGATCCGACCGCACCTTTTATTTATACTAAAATTCCTGGACAAGATGGTGATTACAGCTTTATTGTCGTTGATGCCAATGGATGTTCTAGAATATCAAATGTTGTAAGGATTGAAGATCGTGGAAATATGACTATTTCTGTAACGAACGATGCTCCAATAGTATGTAACGGAAATAATAATGCTGGTATTACCATAACTACAGTAAACGGGGTGGCACCTTTTCAATACAGTATCAACAATGGTTCTAGCTTTCAAGATACGCCTTCATTTGTAGGTTTAGCTCCAGGAACCTACACCATTGTGGTAACAGACGAATCAGGATGTAGAGAAATTGTTAGTCACACCATTACAAATCCTTCACCATTGTCTGCTTCAGCAGGAGTAGCAAGAGATGTTACCTGCGACCCTTCAGGCGCCTTAGTGCGTATTACCAATGTGGTTGGTGGCGTACTACCCTATTCGTATAGTTTTGATGGTGGTGCCACTTTTGGGCCTTCTAGTGTTGCTACTTTACCCCCTGGAAATTACAATACTGTGGTGGTTAGAGATGCTGTTGGCTGCGAATTTCCTATGGATATTTTTGTTGAAGATTACCCTGTTAATCCAACTTTAACTCCTGTTGTTAATTACAATTGTGATGGCACAGGTAATGTTACCGTAGGTTCTGATATTGCCACGTACAATTATACTTATGCACTTAATGGAACGCCAAACAGTCCCAACGCGTCAAGTAATATTTTTTCAAACCTAGCATCAGGAACTTATACCGTAACTACTAATTTTATATCTCAAACACCACCTACGCCTAGTTTACTTTTAGTAGAAGATTTTGGTTATGGAGGAACTATCCCCAATCCAAATACCTTGGGATATACTTATGAAGATCAAACAGGAAATCCTCCTGGAGATAGTAATAGCAATATTAATGATTTTGAATATGCGGTAACCAACAGCATTGTTGCCCCATTTGGGCCTTGGTTACAACCTGGTGATCATACCACGAATGGAGCCAACCCCAATGGACGTTATTTAGTCATAAATGTAGGTACTCCAAGTCCAGGTCAAATTATCTATTCGAAACCAATCAATGATGTTATTCCATTTCAAGATTTAAGAATTTCATTATATATTTTCAATCTTTTAAATAGTAGCAATAATCAGTTAGACCCAGATTTAACTATAGAAATAAGAACCACTTCAGGAACCGTTGTGCAATCTATCCGCACTGGCGATATCCCAAAAACCGAACAATGGGAAAACTTTAGTGTTAACCTTAATCCAGGAAATAATACGGTCTTAGAATTTGTAATCCGTTCAGAAAAAGTTGGTAATAGTGGTAACGATTTTGCGCTAGATGATATTGAGATTTATCAAATCCCTGAGGTTTGTGAACTTTCTATTGATAATACGGTAATTATTGAAGATAACAGGGCTTTTAGAGCGAATTACATTTCTTCTACAAATGCTACTTGTTTTGGAGCTACAGATGGTACCATCACTTTTGAAGTAAATAACTTTAATGCTACCGTTGGTTTTGAATATGCTATTGATGGCGGTGCTTACGTAACCTCACTTACTTCAACTGTAACTACGCCTGCTGTTTTAGGTGCTGGTTCAAGAACTATCAATATCAGAAGAGTTGACGACCCAAGTTGCACTCAACAAATTATTCGAAATATTACACAACCAACCGCTATTGTTGCAACAGCTTCAATTACCACTCCGTTTAGTTGTGCCAATACAGGTGCTACTATAGCATCAAGTGCTAATGGTGGAACTCCAGGGTATCAATATCAATTAGAAGATACCTCTGGTGGTATTATTAGAGCGTATCAAACTTCAACAAACTTTACCAATGTTGCTGCGGGCATTTATCTCGTAAGAGCAAGAGATGTTAGAGGGTGTGATGACACTATTGATGCTCCAATAACAATAACGGCTCCAACAGCCTTAAGTTTTATCGCAACACCAACAGTATGTTATTCGGGTGCCAATGATGGTACAATTACCGTAAATGTAACTGGAGGAAATAGTGGATTACTTTTTAGTATCAATAACGGCCCATTTATAACACCTAGCCCAACCACGGCATCAAGCTATACCTTTTCAAATTTAGGTTCTGGGTCATATATCATCAATGTAAGAGACCAATTAGGATGTACAGTACCAGCACAAACCATAACTATTAATGAAAGATTAAGCGTAGGCGCGTCAGCAAATGCGATTACCACGTGTGGTAGCGCAACAGATGTAAATATTACAGCAATTGGTGGCGCTGCTAATTATGTATATGCCATCGTTCCCGATGGAGCGACACCAACTAACGGAGATTTTTCAACGACCAATCCAAGAGCTATTTCAGCTGCTGGAGCTTATGATGTATATGTACGAGATAATGGCGGTGCAACTGGTTTTTGTTCTGGCTTTTTTGATGTCACCATTACCCAAAATGCACCATTAGCTATTACTCCAACCCTAACCAATGTTTCTTGTTTTGGTAGTAATAACGGTGCTATTGCTTTAGCGGTAACCGGTGGAAATGCGCCTTATCGTTATAGTATTAATAATGGTACTACCTACCAAACATCAAATACGTTCCCGAACTTAATTGCAGGCGCATATTCCGTTTTGGTTCAAGACGCAGATTTATGTACCCAACCCTTAAGTGTAACGGTGAATGAACCTTTAGCACTTACTGCCGAAGCCATACAAACCACGGATTATACGTGTTTACCAGGTGGTGAAGCTGCTATTACTGTAGGAAGTGTTATTCCGACTGCTGGTGGTTCTGGAAATTATCAATATAGCATAAACGGTGGTTCTTGGACCGCTTCAACCACTGGTGGAACTGTATTTACTGGACTAACAGATGGCACCTATACGATACGTGTAAGAGATGCCAATGCAATAACCTGTTTCATTTCCTTGCCTCCTGTTCCTATTGCTCCTTTGCCTATCGCGCCTAATTTAACTAGTGCAGTAGCCTATAATTGTGATGGTACAGGAAATATTACCATTTCTCCTTTTAATGCTACTTATTCGTATGCTATTAATGGTGGAACACCAGTAACGGGAGCATCAGCAAATGTTTTTAACAATATTGCAGCAGGAAACCATACCATTACCGTTGATTATGGTAATAGCTGTACTATAGATATTACGGTAAATATAGCTAATGGAAGAGCATTCAATGCTAATATTACAGCACCAATTAATATTTCATGTTTCGGAGCTGCCGATGGCGGATTTACCATAAACGCAACTAATTTTGGCGCAGGTGGTTTTCAATATAGTATAAACGGCGCTGCTT
>JBGSQM010000147.1:0-11955 GCA_041738035.1 Cellulophaga sp. | reverse complement strand
GGTCATTTTTTTTGATATTAAATGGTATTATTTGGAATTAAAAAACCCCACAAACCTAGTGTTTGTGGGGTTTTGCTAAAATTTGGTAAAACTTTAGCGGTCCGGACGGGACTCGAACCCGCGACCCCCTGCGTGACAGGCAGGTATTCTAACCAACTGAACTACCGAACCGTTGCTTTAAGCGGTTGCAAATATACATAGCTTATTTAATTGCACAAACAATTTCCACTAAAAATATGTGATTTCACTTAAAATAATTTCGTTTTGCAATGTAAAATTTAGTTCAAGCTTAAAAATCAAATACTTGCAGAATGTTACTATAACTATATTCTTCATCCATCATGTGCATAAAGCCTATATATAAGTCCATAACATCATAATAAACACCCTCAAAACACTTTGAGAAGTGAAATTTATTAGAATTATTTACAAATAAATTAATTATTGATATACCATTTAATCTAAGAAGTGATTTAAACTTTTTCTATGCGCAAAAGGTTTAAATCATTACTAAATATCTTTTACATCCCTTAAAAACAAAACATGCTTTTGGTTTTTAAAAATGGAAAAGTCTGACGCGCTTTCTTGCGCCGGAAATGGAGCGTAAAAATGTACTTTGGTATGGTTTCTCCAAAGTAAAACCCAAGCAATATTAGAGTTTTTAATTACCTTATCTAATACCTTTGTCCACCAACTTGAATGTGTAACTTTTTCCAGGCCTATTTCGGTTATGGCAAAAGGTTTATTTTTTTCTGTAGCAATGGTCCTTAAGATTTCAAGATTAGACTGTAGTGTTAGCCTAAATTCATCTTCCGTCCCATGTTGGTACAAATCTATTCCTAAATAATCTACGTAAGCGTCTCCAGGATAGTTCAACAAGTAATCCGTTGTGTTCTGAACTAAATTGGGGGAATACACAAAGCACAAATTATGCACTTTAAACGCTTTACTCAAAAGGTTTACCGTTTGGTTCCATAATTGCTGGTATTCAGCGGGACTTGCATTTGGGTTTCCCCACCAAAACCAAGCCCCATTCATTTCATGGAAAGGCCTAAATGCTATGGGAATTAAATTGCCGTTAACATCCTTTAGGCTCTTCATAAACTTTGCTACTCTCGAAAGCCATAAGCAATATAAATCGTAATGTGAGCCACCTTTTAAAATATGTTTTACCGCAACAGTAGTATCCCAGCTATTTTTCCCCGAAACAGGATTATCTGCATGCCAACTTATGGTAATAATACCGCCATTGATATGCGCTTTTTGAATTAAAACCACCATTTCATCAAAAGGCACATCATCTAAATTGTTTTTGTGTTGATGTTCTATTTGCCCAAGATCAAAACCATAAACAGCTGGAAAATCCCCAACAACATCATTAATATCGCTGCGATAATCCATTGTACTATTTCGCCAACCCACTCCGTAAGATGTGGTGTCTTGATGCCCAAAAGCATAACCTATCAGGGCTATTTTTTGTAATCGCTTTGCTAGTCTATGTACTTGAGGCAATGCTTTGGTGTCTGAAAAAACTATTGTTTTCATCTACTTAAAATTAAACTCAACTATAGTTTTATATTTTTTTGAGGGCGTATTCATTTAATAGCTATAATTGATTTTATTACAGAAAATTTTGCCTTTCAGTCATATAGGTATTAAAAATCGTAGAAAAATCACCAGCAATATCAACAGGAAAATATTTAATTTTATACTGTCCGCATTTTAATTTTAACTCATGTATATAATCATTAATTTTTTGCTGATATGCTTTCTGAATATTTTCAGCATAAACATCAATTGAAGCACCAGTTTCAACATCAATAAAACGTTTAGGACTATTTTCAAAATCAAAATTTACTTCTTTTTCGTAATCCAATAAATGAAATAAAACCACCTCATGCTTGTTGTATTTTAGGTGGCGCAACGCTTCAAAGAGTTGTTTGTCTTCTGTTTCGGACTGGAACATATCTGTAAACAAGAAAATAAGACTTCTACGCTTTATTTTTTCAGCTATTAAATGCAAGTAAGTATATGTTTTTGTCTGGGTTTGTGGCCGTACCTCATGACTAACTTGGTTTAATTTTTCCAATAGCATTTGATGGTGGCGCTCACTTCCCTTTTCTGTAGCATGAAACGTATCGTTATCTGCATAAATACTTAAACCAACTGCATCTCTTTGTTTTTTTAAGATATTCATTAATGCAGCGATTGCTAAAACACCAAAGCCAATTTTATTTAAATGATTAATATCTAATTTTTTTATTTCAGGATAATACATCGAGGCAGAATTATCTAAAATAATATGACATCTCAAATTGGTTTCTTCTTCGTACCTTTTGGTATATAATTTATCCGTTTTTGCAAATAGTTTCCAGTCGATATGTTTGGTGCTTTCGCCATTATTATAAATTTTATGCTCGGCAAACTCTGCCGAAAAACCATGAAACGGACTTTTATGAATGCCACTTATAAAACCTTCAACCACTTGGCTTGCCAATAATTCTAGATTTTGAAATAAGGTGGCTTTATGTAATTCGGACTGTATATTCATGATACTAAGATAATTTAAAATTTGGTGCATCAGACAAATTTTTTGCTAAAAAGCATACTTATTACAAACACAAAACCCTTTAAAACAGGATGTTTTAAAGGGTTTTTGTACTCGAGGTGGGAATCGAACCCACACTCGTTAGAACCGGATTTTGAATCCGGCGCGTCTACCAATTCCGCCACTCGAGCAATTAGGTGTGCAAAATTATAAAATAAATCTATTTTTCAATCAAAAAATTAAACAATTATCCATTTGCAATACAAATAAATTTCTAAATTTGCACTCGTTTCCAAATCTGGAACACAATTAACTAAAAAACAAGCTTTTAGCCATGTCATACTTAGTACCTGAACCTAAAATTTTCGCCTGCACACAAAGTACTGTTTTAGCAGAAAAGATCGCAAAATCGTACGGTGCTGAACTGGGAAAGGTCATTTTTTCGAGATATAGCGATGGTGAGTTTCAACCTTCATTTGAAGAATCAGTAAGGGGAACACGTGTTTTTATTATAGGTTCTACCAATCCAAGTTCTGAAAATTTAATGGAAATGTTATTAATGCTCGATGCCGCAAAACGAGCATCTGCCAGGCATATAACCGCGGTAATGCCTTATTTTGGCTGGGCAAGGCAAGACCGAAAAGATAAGCCTAGAGTACCTATTGCTGCTAAATTAGTAGCTAAAATGCTTGAGGCTGCTGGTGCTACGCGGATTATTACGATGGATTTACATGCCGATCAAATTCAAGGCTTTTTTGAAAAACCTGTAGATCACCTTTTTGCATCAACACTTTTTCTTCCTTATTTAAAAAAATTAAATTTAGACAACTTAACTATTGCTTCTCCGGACATGGGTGGTTCTAAAAGAGCTTATGCCTATTCTAAGGCTTTAGAATGTGATGTGGTTATTTGTTACAAACAAAGAGAAAAAGCCAATATTATTTCGCACATGGAACTCATTGGCGATGTTAAAGGCAAAAATGTAGTATTGGTTGATGATATGGTCGATACTGCAGGAACTTTAGCAAAAGCCGCTGATTTAATGATTGAGAGAGGTGCTATTAGCGTACGCGCTATAACCACTCACGGACTTTTGTCGGGCGATGCTTACGAAAAAATTGAAAAATCGAAATTATTAGAGCTCATCATAACCGATTCTATTCCAACAAAAAAGAATAGTAAAAAAGTAACGGTTTTAAGTTGTGCAGATTTGTTTGCTGATGTTATGGAAAGGGTACACAACAACACATCTATCAGTTCAAAATTTTTAATGTAGTTCACAAACCTTCTACCTTCCTATCTCAAATAAATACTTTAAGATCTGGCGCCCCAAATTAGTGAATTGACGCAGTAAACTATGAAATAATTTGATCAGCTTTCTTTTAAAATTTTAATTTTCGACTTCTTGTAAAAATGATAAATCTGTCTCATACTTTTAAGGCTTATTTTTATCAATCAGCAGCTAAATTTTTTGTGCTTAATATTTGGTTAGGTCGATAAATTAAAATACATATACCGGTTATTGTTTGAAATTCAGCGTAAAAGAAAAATAATGGATTTTTTCTTTATTTGATATTGAAAAACAAAGCATAGCATTAATCAGGGTTTTTTTAAATTGAAATTGAAATGGAAAAGAGGTATTTTATTACAGTAATTTCTATTGGGATTAACTACTTTTTTAGCCTTTCGATTTTTCTATAAGATTGATTTTCAAAAATTCGCAAATCACAAATCACAAATAAAAAATAAGTAGTATATTTGCCGACCGTAAAAAAACGGTATTACTTTAGTTCTTCTGGACTAATAGGTAAAATAATAATTAAATAAACATCATGAAGTCAATTACAATTACAGGATCTAAAAGAGAAAGCGTAGGCAAAAAAGCAACAAAAGCCTTACGTAATGCTGAAAAGGTTCCTTGCGTACTTTACGGGGGAGATCAACCATTACATTTTTCAGCGGATGAAGTTGCATTCAAAGAATTAGTATATACCCCTAACGCACACACTGTTGTGATTGCTGTAGAAGGTGAGAAAAATTTGGATGCCGTTCTACAGGACATTCAGTTTCACCCAGTAACCGATAGCATCTTGCACGTAGATTTCTATCAGTTATTTGCTGATAAAGAAGTAACAATGGACATTCCTGTTCGTTTGGTTGGGAATTCTCCAGGGGTAAGAAACGGGGGTCGTTTATTATTCAGAAAAAGAAAATTAACCATTAAAGCTTTACCAGCTAAATTGCCTGATTTCTTTGATGTGGATATCTCTAAACTAAAAATCGGCGGTACTATTGCCGTTGAAACTTTATTAAAAGACGATTTCACTATTTTACACCCAAGCAGTACTGCTGTGGTACAAGTGAAAGCTGCTCGTAACGCGGTTATCGTGGATGATGAAGATGAAGAAGGTGCCGAAGGAGCCGAGGCTGCTGCAGAAGAATCTGCTGCTGAATAAGCATTAATATATACCATTAAAAAAAGCATCCTTTACTTAAAGTTTAGGATGCTTTTGTATTTTTGACCCTAGAAGTCATTTAAACTATTTTAAAATGTTTGGATTTTTTAAATCGATTTTTGCTAAAAAAAATAACTTTTTAGACGAAGTAGCTGGCATGAAAAAATATTTAATCATAGGTTTAGGGAATATTGGCCCCGAATATGCACAAACCAGACATAATATTGGTTTTAAAGTATTAGATACGTTAGCAAATAAGGAAGGTCTAACTTTCGAAACCCTTAGGCTTGGCGATGTTTGTACGCACAAAATAAAGGGTAGGAGCATTCTTTTATTAAAACCATCTACTTATATGAATTTAAGTGGCAAAGCGCTTAAATATTGGATGGAAAAAGAAAATATTCCGCTAGAAAATATTTTGGTAATTACGGATGATATCAATTTAGATTTTGGCGTTATTCGTATTAAAACCAAAGGAAGCAACGGTGGGCATAACGGTTTAAAAGACATCCAAAACACCTTAAATTCTTCTGATTATAACCGATTCCGATTTGGAGTAGGTGCCGATTTTGGTAAAGGCAAACAGATAGATTATGTGCTTGGAAAATGGAATGATGATGAAAAAATGGCACTTGTAGAGCGTTTAGAAAAAGCTACGAACGTTATTGAATCTTTTGTGCTTTCTGGAATAAACCAAACGATGAACGAGTTTAATAATAGTTAGCGCTATAAAACTCTGAAACTAAAAATACCGGAGTTGGCCGAATTACCAGCTGCATCCAAAGTTTTAACACTCCAATAATATACTGTACTTGAAGCTACACTCACTTTAAATTCTTGGGTTGTGCTATTGGTATTTCCTGCCAACGCCATTGTAGTATTGGATGTTGAAAAATAAACTTCATAAGCAGCAATATCACCATCAATATCCGCGCCTAGCCAAGTTAAGGTAACCTCGTTATTGATATCCTTTAAAATAGAATTACCAGATAAAGGAGCGATAATTTTCGTCGGAAATGGGGCATGTGTTGTTTGAGTGCCAGCATTAAAAAAGTTCCAAACCTCGCTCGTTGCTGTTTCTATAACCACAGTATTTGCCGAAACAACGCTCCAAGAATAAGGAACTCCTTTTATCAATGGCAACTCTATAGCAGTATTATTGGTGTTTACCGATTGCGAAATGTTGGTGTTTAAATTTACCACCTTTAAAGTATAACGCTGGGTGTTCGCTGAGGCTTCCCATTGAAAATTAATCAAACGCGTAGTCTGATTTATATTTTGACCAGTAGTGCATTCAGAATTTTCGAGAGGGAAAATTAGCTTTGCAATGGCTGGTTTTTTAGGTTCGTCTTTTGAACAAGCAAAAAACAAATAAAAAACGCTTATAATTAGTAACTTTTTCATTGCTTAACTAGTTTAAAAGTTTGTTTTAATTGATATCCATTTACCTTTACAAGATAAACTCCATTAGGCAATTCACTTATGTCTAAAGGCAATTCGAACAGTATTCTCTCTTGAAAATTTACCTCTTTAACCAACCTGCCATTTATAGCATAGATTTGCACTTTACAGTTTTCGATTTCTGAACCTGTGAAAATAGTGGTCTTTTCTCTAGCCGGATTAGGATATAAAAATGGCTTTTCTGCAAGTACAAAGCTTGTTTCAAATATTCCTTGACAAGGTAAATCTGTACTTACTTTTAAGGTATTTATCCCATTTCTAAGTGTTAAGTTGATGTTGTTCTCCCTAATTCCGATTGTTTCATCATTTAAAGTTACCCAATAGCTTTCTGCCCCGTTGAGGGATAAACGTACCTGTTTTCCATCGGCAGATAAGTTTGTTGACACTAACAACTCATCTGGTTGGCTTATAACCACCTCAAAGCAATAAGCTTCATAGCTAATGACGCCATCATTACCTGTAATACAAACCGTATAAGTACCTGCTGCTAATTCATTTAACTGATAATTGGTAATAAATGTATTGGTAGTATTGATACCGTTTCCTGTGATGTCAACCGTATAATTTAAACCTTCAATTGTTCTTATCTGTATGGCACCATCATTATTATTTCGGCAAGATTCGCTAAGTATGGTAACTGTAAAGTTTGTCGGGTTAAATCTGTAAACGGGACAACCGTCAGCATTTACTTCTTGGCCTTCAGGCGTACCTAAGCACAAATCGTTCCCATCATCAAAAACGCCGTCATTGTCTGCATCTGGTCTAAACTGTCCTTCGACACATAAGGCGATGCTAAAACTATTTAAACTGCCCCCATCACCGCCTGCATTATCTTTTATTTCTAAAATCCAATCCCCTTGAGAAGATTCACCGTTAAATGATGCCAACGAACCTAAAGGCCCCACTGTTCCTGAAATGGTTGGCAAAATTCCACAGACAAAGCTTGGCGCACTTGCATCAAAAGTGGCATTGATATTTTTATTTTTACCACAGGAATTTGAAACTAAAACCACTTTAGTTCCTTGCGGGGAAGTTAAGGTAATAGTAAGGTCTGCAATATAAGTATGGGTGATATTCAAATTAACATCAACATCGGATATAGGTAAATCTTCCGCAAAAGAAATTATTGAGGTGATGGTGGATGTGCCAGAAGAAGGAATTGTGATTGGTAATTTAGTGGCAGGTTTAATCTGACAGTCAATTTCTGGAGTCATAAAACTAAATGCTGTACTAAAAACACCTTCGCCACAGTCATTTTTAGGCTTTACACGCCAAAAATATGTAGTTTCAGGCAATAACCCTTTAGATTTGTAGGAATTGAAAATAACGCTTGCGGACTCAATAATGCTCGTAAAAGTAGGATCCGTTGCTATTTCAATATCATAAGCCGTGCTCGACGGTTCTTCAGCCCATTCAAATACTTGTTCAATACTTGTGTCTGTTGCACCATTAAATGGTGTAGTTAGTGTAAGCGCATTAAATGTAGTATTGTAGATATTTAGCGCTAAAGGTAGTTGTTTTGTTGCACTTGCAGCTGTTGCCACAATTTGCAGCGCATAATCTCCTGTGGCTACAGTATTGGTATTAGAGAATGTAATATTTACGCTGGTATTATCTGATGAGGCGGTTAAAGGAAAAAATGTTGCGCTTACACCTACAGGCAATCCTAAAACACCAAAGCTTGCAGTTTCTGTAAAAATGCCATCTGTTTCATACTCAAAGGAAACTACCAAGTCGTTGGGCTGGCACACCTCAAAAGATAAGCTTGAAAAATTTAATACTATCGGCCTCGAGGTGATTGTAAAATTACTGCTATTTACGGCAAAAAAAATGTTATCGCTTGCCTTAACCATCCATCTGGCTTGATTGCTTAGCTGATTAGGAATTAAAACCTCATGCGCTCCGTCATTTCTCACATTATCGGCCACAAGAAAAGGAAACGTGGCTCCTCCATCTGTCGATAAAAAAATATCAACTTGTTGTGCATTGATAGGTTCTTTATTGGTGCCAGCAACATTCCAAAGAACTTCTTGAATACTCCCGGCTTCATAAGATACATTGCTATTCTGCGAAGTAACGGCAAACGTGCCCAAATTATTAACGACATTAATTTTCACCTTCGCAGCAACCACTTGCCCAGCTTCTGCACTATTATCCCGAACAGTAACTGCAAAATTCATTTCGCGCTCTACATTAGAAACCGTCTCCCAAGCAGAATTTATTGTCGGATTGCTTTGTGTTAAACTTCCTTGAATAACTCTAGATAACTGAGGAAAATACCGACTAGGATCTGTGGTAGGCAGTTGCGACCTAAAATTAGCACCACTAGGGTTATTTGGTCCAAAGGTGGTATTGGTAACAATGCCATCGTCTATTTGCTCCCAAGTATAGCTGAGCACATCATTTACATCAGTATCCGAAGCGACGCCCGAAAGTACAAAAGCAGTTCCTTTTGGAATGGTGTAATTAGATAATGGAGCAATAACAGGCGGAGTATTCACTAAAGGAATTTCAACCGCGCAGTTGGTGGTCGCTAAATACTCGGAAATTTGCTGGATGCTTATGTGATGAAAATAATCTTGACCATTTGTTGCGACATTGTTCACGCCCGTGATACCCGCATAACCCATAATCGTAGTACCACTTCCAGGTTCTACTTGTACTAAAGTACCTTCAGAAGCGAAAGACCAGGTATGGTTTGCTCCTAATTGATGTCCCATTTCGTGGGCGACGAAATCAATATCATATAAATCTCCTTGTGGTATTAATGCGGAAGAAAACGCACTCCCTTTTTGATTATCTACACAAATAGAGGCAATAAAACCGGCATCTCCTGTATTATTGGCCCTATGAAACAAATGCCCTATGTCATAATTAACTTCTCCAATAACCGTAGAGAGCGTGCTTTGCACATCTGCGTTCAGGTTTCCTTCGTAAGGATCTATAGCAGCATTGGTATAAATAACTAAATCGGTATTCGCTACCAACTCTAAAGTAATGGCTAAATCGGTTTCAAAAACCATATTAATACGGGTTAGGGTAGCATTAATAGCCGCTAGCGCATTGACTACAGTACCTCCGTGAAACTGGGTATATTCGCCTGTAGCTGAAATGGCAACACGGTATTTTTTTAAAACCTGAGAAGTAACTAATGCCGTTGGAGATGATGATTTAGCACTTAAAATAGACTCTTTGGTTTCGCAGATAAAATCGTTATCTACCACATCAAAAGGATTTCGGGTGTATAACATATAACTAGCGTTATCTGCGGCTTTTTGCATAAAGGTAACCTCGGTATTGTTGTTATCTACAAGCATGGTTTGTATGCCGTTTTGCGAAACACTAAAGCGTATTTTTTTATTAGGATTGTTTACCGCCACCCCTTTATACGATTTTATTTGAGGATATTTTGCCCCTAATTCAGGAGCAAAAACTGGTGCTTCATCCACCTTAAATCCTACTATTTGTCCGGCTGCATCAGGAAAATAAACTATGTTACTGTCCTTTGAATTTGTTGAAGTTGAGGTTAATTGATTTTTAAAATTAGCTTCATTTAAGGTAAATAGTTTTGCATTTTTAACCGATAGCTCATTTAAAGATTTAGAAACTCTAGTACTTTTTAAGCTGCTCTCTTTCCAATAATTATCTTGTGAAAACCCACAAAAGCAGATAAAAAATATGGGAATTGCAAAAAGTAAACGTAAGTTTGCTGTCATTAATTTTTTTTAATAAACTATAAAAGTAAGCCTTTTTATTATTTTATTTTCGTGGTAACTATTCAAAACATAAGTAAATTCGATAAAACACATGCAACTGCTATTACCATAGGTACTTTTGATGGGGTGCATGTAGGGCATAGAAAGCTGTTAGACAGGCTCATAAATGATGCCAAACTTTTTAATTTAAAGGCTACAGTACTTACTTTTTTTCCGCATCCAAGAATGGTTTTACAGCAAGATGCGAATATTAAATTACTAAATACCTTAGGTGAAAAAGTAAAAATTTTAGAGCAAATAGGACTCGATTTTTTAATGATTTATCCGTTTACCCAAGAATTTTCTAGGCTCACAGCTACTGAATTTGTTGAAAATATTCTCGTTAATGGTTTAAACGCTAAAAAAGTAATCATTGGCTACGACCATCGTTTTGGAAGAAATAGAAATGCCGATATTCACGATTTAAAAGATTTTGGAAAATCATTTAATTTTAAGGTCGATGAAATTCCCGCTCAAGAAATAGAAGATGTATCGGTAAGTTCCACAAAAATTAGAAAAGCCTTGGAAGAAGGCGATATTAAAACCGCAAACTTGTATTTAGGCTATAATTATATGCTTACTGGAGTTGTTATCAAAGGAAAAGGCTTGGGCAGGCAATTGAATTTTCCAACAGCAAATTTATTTATCGAAGAAACCTATAAATTAATTCCACTTAAAGGCGTTTATGCCATAAAAAGCAATATCAATAATAGAATGGTTTATGGCATGATGAATATTGGTTTTAACCCAACTGTTGCGAAGGCAAAAAATACCTCAGCCAACCTACAAGAAAGCATTGAAGTCCATTTTTTTGATTTTAATGAAGATTTATACGGTCAAACATTACAGATTGATATTTTAGACCGGATCAGAGACGAACACAAGTTTAGTTCTGTTGACGCGCTAAAAACACAATTAGCGAAAGATAAGGAAACGGTGTTGAGGCTTATAAGCCAAAATCCCTTCCCCTAAATTTATTCTCCCAGTGAGAGGGGACATGCCCCATGCTGTAATCATTTTAGATTACCCGATGCTCTAAATATTTTAAGAAAAACTTTTTCAAACCCTGCTCTCCTCTGTGGGCGGGGTTGGGGTAGGCTCACTAAAAATTCTATCAATCCTTAATCCTAAAAAACTAATTTTTTACTGTAAATTTGCTCGCTTAAATTAGAATTCCATGTTACACCTAAATACTATCAAAGAAAATAAAAAGGCTTTTATTGATGCTTTACAAAAGCGCAATTTACAAGCCGATGCGATGATAGAAAATGTATTGCAACTCGATGAAAATCGCAGAGCAACACAAACAGAATTGGATAATTTGTTAGCGGATGCTAAAAAACTATCCAACGAAATTGGTGATCTTTTTAAAAATGGAAAAATCCAAGAAGCCAACGTTTTAAAGGAACAAACCGTTATTGCAAAAGAAGTAACAAAACAATTGACCGACCAATTGAACAGTATTGCTGTCGAACTTCAAAAGGCCTTATATCAAATTCCGAATATCCCTCATGCCTCAGTGGTCGGAGGAAAATCGGAAGAAGATAATGAAGAGGTTTTTAAAGAAGGCGCCATACCCAAACTTTTTGAAGGTGCCTTGCCTCATTGGGAATTGGCTAAAAAATACGACATCATCGATTTTGAATTAGGGGTGAAAATTGCAGGTGCTGGTTTTCCTGTATATAAGGGGAAAGGTGCCAAGCTACAACGTGCTTTAATCAATTACTTTTTAGAT
>JBGSQM010000129.1:0-4011 GCA_041738035.1 Cellulophaga sp. | reverse complement strand
ATAAAGTAGCACAGCCAAGACCTTCTTCCTTGCCAGGGTCTGCGCCAATTTCTCGAATTCCCCCTTATCTAAAAAACCCGGATCAGTCAACAAATTATATAGCGCTAGCCTATCGGCGCGCCATATACTTAGTTATTGTGCAACGTTATTTTCCGCTCTGTAATATTTTCAATAGTTTTTTTTGGTCTTGTCGGTTGTCCCAAAAAGCTGAAATTATTATTTCCAACTCTGTAACTTTATAATAAATGCTGTAATTTCCAAGTGAGGCAACTCGAATATCTTTAAAATCCGTTGATTTATAAATAAGTGGTGATTCCGCTATCTGATTAGTTCGCTCCGAAACCAATTTAACGAGTTTAATAGAATAGGTATTGGATTTGTTTCTTTTAAGCCAATATTCTAAAATTCCTACAAATTGTAAATCGGCAGTTCTTGTCCATATTACATTGCGTTTAGCCATTCCAGATTTCTTTTATTCATCGCATCTTGAGAAATCAGTTTTCCACTTTTAATATCCTCTTCGCTCATTTCCAACATAATTTTCTGTTCTTTGGTTAATTCAACCAATTCAGATGTTGAAGAACTTGATGATATTAATTTATCAAGAGCTTGTAAAAAATCTTTATTTTTAATTGACAGTATTTTATCAATCAATCCGTTTCTAATATTATCAATTGTTGCCATTAATGTTTATTTAAGTTATAAATATCCGAAATTTTGATGAGTTGGCCTAATGTTGCACAACGAGTTGGCATCGAGTAGGTAAAGGGAATTTCACCCTAAGCCTCTCACAGAACCGTGCTTGAAAGTCTCCCCTCACACGGCTCTTGTTGTACAAATCTAAGCAATAACGTTTATTTGTGAAAAGTTCCAGTGGTAAAACAACGTAGGATATTGATTCCTTACCGTTGCCAGCCATTTGTACCCTTTTCTAATACTGGTTTTGTATCGCTTATACCTTTTCCTTGCCCACCAAACTAGTCGTTTGCTTAATAATCGAAAGACCTTTGTAAGTTCGTACATCTTAAATTTACCATAATAACGTACCCAGCCCCTAATCATAGGATTAAGATATTGAGCCACCCCTACGATGCTTTTAAAAGTAAGTTTGTTTACGTTTAGTTCTTCGAGCTTGTCAGCGATTCGTTTCCTTGAACTAATACTTATGGCACAATCATACCCTATAAACAGCTTTTCCTTTTTATTAGAGTAAGCAGTTCTGGGCTGAAAAGAATATCCCAAGAAATCAAATTTGACCGTTGGGTATTTTTCTTTTCTCCTAAAGTCTCGGCAATAGACAATTTTTGTCTTTTGTGGATGTAGTTCCAATCCGACCGAGGCCATTCTTTGATGTACTAAGTGCAGTATTTGTTCTGCGTGGGCTTTTGTGTTACAATGTAGTATCACGTCATCGGCATAACGTTCAAAAGCTACATTTTTATCTGTTTGTTCTAACCATTTATCAAAAGCGTAATGTAGAAAAAGGTTTGCTAATAATGGGCTGATTACTCCGCCCTGTGGCGTTCCTTTTCCTTGCTTTTGGATCAGTTCTCCAGATACTGTAACAACGGGTGCTTCCAACCATCGTTTGACATAGAGCCTTACCCAATTTTCGGGTACGTGTTTCTCTACAGCAAGCATCAGTTTATTGTGGTCTATGTTGTCAAAGAAACCCTTAATGTCCAAGTCTATTACCCAGTCTTGTTTCCAACAGTTCTTTCGTACCTCTGCCAATGCTTGATGAGCATTTCTATTGGGTCTATAACCGTAAGAGTTTGTGCTGAATACTGCCTCTAATCTTGGTTCAATGAACATTTTGACCAGCATTTGCCCGACCCTGTCACTAATTGTGGGTACTCCCAACTTACGGACTGAACCGTCTTTCTTGGGTATTTCCACTTCTTTAACAGGCGGCGGGAAATAACTCCCTGATGCCATTCGATTCCAAAGTTTGTACAGGTGTTTTCTACGGTCGGTATCAAATTCTTGCATACTTATCGCATCAACTCCTGCACTCCCATTGTTGGAACGCACTTTTTGATAAGCCTCCCAAACCATTTGGCGGCTTATCGGTATTGATTTTGTTTCATTCCATAAATTCATCCTCACTTTTGTAAGTTGGTCAATAAAATGTAACCGTACAACTTGACCCCTTTGCTCCATTTCCATTACAGAAACTTCATCACTACTACGGGTCAATCTGTCTCTGCATACACTATCGGTATTCTACCTCTAGGTTGTTCCTATTGTGTATTTCCCTTGGCATTTGTATGCAGTTTCCCAAGTTCCTTAAATAAGCCTGAATAAAGTTCTTGCCATCTGAATGACGCCAGCCTCACAGAAAATAAATAGGTTATCTCTGTAATTAATAGTATCACAACTATTACTTTTCACTCCGTATCATACTTCGTAGCTTTTGACTGGAAGTAGCAACTTCTCGACACCTCTTCAATGGTTCACTTTGGTTCAACTCCTTTATTCTTACCTGCTAATCTCTTTGGACTAGATTCTCCTAAACGCTCAGCACCACAACTGTTAATTGCAGCACCTTTAGGTGGTTTAGAGCCTTCGCCTATACAACGACTCTGATGGGCCTACCATCATCTTATTTACAGCATTCAACCCTTTATTGCCGTGGTTGATTCTTGGCACACTATGAAAAGTTGCGTGCAAATAAGCGCGAAATTTTCGTTTTAGTAATGACCTTAAAAATAAGAAAAAGCCAATGAATTAAGCACATACCAGCAATTTTTTATATACGGTGTTGGCAACAGTATTTTTATTTCTTTCGATAAATTTCCATTATTTCGACAGGTAATTTTTTTTCTGACTTTTCAAATTTTAGTCCATATTTTTTCAACTCTGTATGCAATGTTTTCGGGTCTTCCGCTTGCCATTCCAATTCAATGTCATATTCTCCGGTCAAATTTGTTTTGTCTAAAACAGGAATTGAGGTAAAGTTTTCCAAATATTCAGCAAGTTGGGACATCTTAATTTTTTTTGATTTTAAAATTGTTCCCATAAACATATAATCTGAAGAATCGGCATTTGATTCTTTTAGTACATTATCCACATTTTTTAAAACATAACAAGCTAATGTATCAACACCCATTTTCGCATTGACATCCAAATTTTCATTTAGAAAGTCAATTCCAATTTCTCTCCATTTATCTTGATATTTATATGAAACTTCAATTGTCATATTGTATTGATAGTCTTTTTCGTATGGAAAATCATCTTCACTTAAACTGTCTTTAAATTGCATTCTGCTTGGTGATGCAATTTCAAATAGTGTTTGATAAAGTCGTGGAATTGGACTATTCCACATTTCAATTCCATTTATATTTCCTTCTGGGTCTTTTAAAATCTTTGAGCCACCCCTTTTTTCTTGGTCATAACTTTTAAGTTCAATTCTATAATCTGAATTCGATACTTTTTTTATGGTGTTAACTTTGAGATTTGGGTCAATGTAAAAATCGTCTTTCAAATCCAAATCAATTTTGTCATTAGAAATCAGATTTTTAATAACATCTGCATTAATGTTTTCAGGACTTGTGATGGCTCTTACTATACCATTTTTATCAATAATTACTGAATGTGGAATGACTTTATATTTGAAATTTTCTGTATGGGCGGAATCTGAAGCAATTCGTAATGAAGTGTTTGAACTTTTAATGAATTTTTCAAGACGATTTTTGTTTTCTGACGAAATTGCAATGATTTCTATATCGTCTTTAAATTCTTTTTGTAAGCTATCTAATTTTTTCATTGCAGGAATACAAGGACCGCACCAAGTAGCCCAAAATTCCAAAATAACGGTTTTACCTTTCAAATCTTTTAAAGAAATTTCACTCTCTTTACTATTCAAAATATCAGTAAATGTATAATTAGGTATAGGTTTTCCTAATTGAGCAATTTGATTTTCTTTTTTGCAAGAAACGATACAAATTGTTAAAATTAAAAGCAGAATTTTTCCTGTCATTACGGTTTTTTTTATATTGTTGCCAACGG
>JBGSQM010000094.1:0-3032 GCA_041738035.1 Cellulophaga sp. | reverse complement strand
ATGTTTGGTCTTTTAGGACCTAACGGAGCGGGGAAATCATCCTTAATGAGAACACTCGCTACTTTGCAACAAGCAGATTCTGGCTCGGCTACGTTAGGTGATTTAGATATTTTAAAAGATAAAGCCGAAGTTAGAAAAATTCTAGGATACCTTCCACAAGAGTTTGGGGTATATCCTAAAGTTAGTTCCTATAATATGCTTGATCATATTGCTTCCTTAAAAGGTATTTCAAATAAAGGCGAACGCAAAGAATTAGTAGAATCACTTTTAAACAAAACCAATTTATGGGATGTTCGAAATAAAAGTTTAGGAACCTATTCTGGTGGAATGAAGCAACGTTTTGGTATTGCACAAGCCTTAATTGGTGATCCAAAATTAATTATTGTGGATGAACCTACCACTGGTTTGGATCCTGCTGAAAGGAATCGTTTTCATAATTTATTATGTGAAATTGGAGAAAATACGATTGTTATTTTATCGACGCATATAGTAGATGATATTTCTAATTTATGTAATGACATGGCAATTATTTGTCTGGGCGAAGTTGTGGCGAAAGGCAATCCAAATGAATTAACCGAAGGCGTTAAAGGAAGAATATGGACTAAAGCCATTAAAAAAGACGAATTAGTACATTACAGAACGGATTTACAGGTTATTTCTACACATTTGAAAGCTGGGAAAACCGTTATTCATGTCTTGAGCGATAACAAACCTGATGCTTCTTTTGAGGCCTTTGCAGCCAATTTAGAAGATGTGTATTTTGCTGAAATCACTTCACGTATGAATAATACTTTAGTGTAATTGTTTAATCTAACCCTATAAAATTATTCAATTATGTTTAAAGAAATATTCTTATTCGAAATTAGATACAGATTAAAACGTCCTGCAACTTGGTTCTACTTTGGTATACTGATGTTGTTGGGATTAATTATGGCTATTAGCGGAAAAGGTCCAACTTCAGAGAAGGTGTTTGTGAACTCTCCAATCGCTATTGCCACTATATTATCAGCCATTAGTATTTTTGGTATTATGCTGACCAGCGCTATTATGGGCGTTCCAGTGTATAGAGATATTGAGCATAAAACACAGAATTACTTTTTCTCCTATCCCCTTACTGAAAAAGGGTATTTGTTAGGTCGCTTTTTTGGTTCAATGACTGTGTTACTTATGGTAAGTCTGGGATTGCAATTGGGATTAATTATAGGTTTTATGATTGGCCCTTATGCAGGCTATGAGGAACCTGAACGATTTACAAGCTTTAATCTTTGGTATTATATTCAGCCTACATTAATGCTGTATTGGACTAACTTTTTCTTTGCAGGATGTATTTTCTTTTCTCTGGTTAGTATGACCAAAAGGGTAATGTTGGCCTATGCCGGTGGTGCTATTTTATTCATTATATATTTAATCACGATAACCTTAACACAAAATATTGAGAACAAAAACTTAGTAAGCTTACTTGACCCTTTTGGTTTAGGAACGTATCTAAATATTATTCGCTACTGGACACCAGAAGAACAAAATACCTTGACAGTTCCGTTTCAGGGAATGTTAATCTGGAATCGTCTGGTATGGGTTGGTTTAGGAGTCGCAGCATTGCTTTTTACCTTATTCCGATTTGACTTTATGAAGTTTTTAAGTAAAAATTATACTTCAAAAAAGAAAAATGACAACTTAGATGAAGCCAATGTATCTGCTGCCTTTACTAAAATCCCTAAGGTTTCAAAAGTGTTTTCTAAAAGTTTAAATGTTAGATTATTGTTTAAGTTAGCTTTTATGGAATTTAAGAACATCGTTAGAGATAACTTCTTTATAGCCATTCTAATTGCTGCTGCCCTCTTCCTGTTTTATGATGCATGGTTTGGCGCTCCTATTTACGGAACACCTTCCTTACCAATGACCTACTATATGTTAGAGGTGAAAAATGATACGTATATCATTCTCATCTTTATCCTTATCGTGTTTATGACAGGTGAAGTATTGCATCGAGAACGCAACGTTAATTATGATCAGATATTTGGTGCGTTTCCGTTACCGAATCGCCTGGTATATGGATCTAAGTTTTTATCCTTAATGATGATTAGTTTTGTTTTAGTTAACATCATTATGTTTAACGGTGTACTCATACAAATTATTAAAGGTTATTTCAATTTCGAATTTGATATGTACTTCACTGATTTGTATTTAATTGAATTTCCTAAGTACATCATTTTCGTTTTATTGGCCTTTTTTGTGCATTCGTTAGTGACCAAAAAGTTTATGGGACACGTTATTGCTATTGCGATTTGGGTATTACTTTTTGGATTGAATCAATTAGGCAATATAGACAACAATTTATACTTATATAGTTACTCACCAAACTATACGTTATCTGACATGAATGGATTTGGGCATTTTGTCGAAGCACTATTTTGGTTTAGAACCTATTGGTTGGCTTGTGGTGGCGTTTTATTAATTATTGGATATCTATTCTGGAAACGTGGAACCGACTCTGGTAGAAAAGCACGTAGGCAAATAGAAAGAGAGCTATTGAATGTTAGAACGATTTCAGCATTTTTTATTTTGCTTTGCATTTTTATGAGTTCGGGTGGCTTTATTTATTACAATACCAAAATTCTGAACAATTACAAAACAGAAAAAGAAAGAATTATGGCTTCTGCCGAATATGAAAAACAACTTAGCAAGTATGATAAAATTGCGCAACCAAAAGTTATTGATGTAAAAGTAAACGCCGATTTATTTCCGGAAAACAGGTCAGCCAAAATTAAGGTAACTTATAAAATGGTAAATAAATCTAATAAAGTTATCAACGCTTTACATTTGAATTGGGGTCCGGAAGATGTGCTAAAAAAAGAAGTAAATACCTTTACTATTGAAGGTAAACCTCCAAAACTTACTAAAAAGTACAAAGATTTTGGTTATGAAATTTATGCTTTCGACAAACCATTACAACCTAAGGACACCATTACAATGGTTTTACAAGTTACTGGTTTCTATAAAGGGTTTCCTAATGAAGGTCCTGGTTCCGATAT
>JBGSQM010000091.1:0-11620 GCA_041738035.1 Cellulophaga sp. | reverse complement strand
AAATATTTTTATTCTTTAATTCTGTTTTATCATATTCCAAATAAACTTACAGCTTATTCCAAAGCTTTTGGCTTGTTTTTTTGTGAAATTTTTCATTTTTGTTAGATCAGTTTCGTCATACCAACAATTATTATAAAATACTGCCTTTATAGTTTGTGTGTTTTCAATTTTTTCAAGTGGATTTTTCTTTAATAAAATAAAATCGGCTTTTTTATTTATTTCAATACTACCATAATCCTTCAGTTTTTTGTGATATTCGGCTGCATTATATGTGGC
The DNA here is from genome assembly GCA_041738035.1 of Cellulophaga sp. GTDB lineage: Bacteria > Bacteroidota > Bacteroidia > Flavobacteriales > Flavobacteriaceae > Cellulophaga. The sequence goes on along the minus strand of JBGSQM010000091.1, from coordinate 11,344 downwards.
TGTTCTCAAAGCCTGAGCGTTTGTTAGTCCAGCTTTTGTCATTTCAATTAATTCTTCATGTAGACTTATTCCGTAATATACATTTCTATCTATGGCATCTGTTCCAGCTAATATTTTCACACCATTATCATTAGCCAATTTAGTGATCTCAAGACCTCTATCATAGTAAGATTTTAAGACAGGTAAATCAGTCTCTTCATCATACCCTTTGACATGTAACCAATTAGCCAATTTCCATAATAGTAATTGCGTATTTTCGGTATACATATTATTTGAATTTTTACTAAAAGTTGGGTCGAAAATCATAAATTCTTTTCTATTAGAAGTTACATGTGTAGGAATATAGTAAGTGCCTGCGTCAGCAATTATAGCCATAACTCTTTTACTAACGACTGAGTCTTGATTCTTAAGGTCATACTTTTTTTGGTCTATATCTTTGCTAAATTCTTTTTTTTCTTTTATACAATGTGGAATCAAAGCCCAAGCATGCTCTATACTTTTGAATCCATTTTTCATTACCTTTTCGATATCAACATTGGGTGAAAGATGACCTAAAACTGGAATACCTTTAGTTTTAGCTTGAATTTGAATTTCATAAAACATGTTAGCGCTAAGGCCTGAACTTTCTAATTGTACTTTTACAAATGATTCATTTCTCGATTTTAATTTTGTGACAAGATCTTCGATTTTTACTTTATAATTACTATTATCAAAGTCTTCCAACTCTTCAACATGATAACTTGTAGATTCAACTATTTTTGGTACAAGTAGATTTTCATTTTCTGCTTGTCTTTTCCATTTCGTCCAGTCTCGCTCTGATGTATCATTAATATTAGAAATCCAAGAGTCTCCATCACCCAAATCTCTAACTCCTGTTACACCATTTGCTATTAGAAGTGGGAAATGTAATTGAGGTGATAGTGAAAGTGTATGTGTATGCATATCCCATAAAGAAGGGCTTAAATATTGACCTTTTACATCAATTTTTACTGTGTGTTGAGGTATTTTTTTTATTATATCCTCAATAGCTATAATTCTGCCGTTTTCAACCAAAACCTGCTTATTAGGTATGATTTTTCCATCTACTACATCTACAATATTGCAATTAGTAAGTAGTAAATTATCAATTTTCGTTTGTTTCTCTTGATAGGTTTCAAGAGGTAACAATACACCTATCGCTATAATAACGCTTACAATTAACAAAAACAAAAAGCTAATTTTAAATATTCTTTTTATTATTTTCATTTTATAAATTTATGAGTGAGTTTTTTATCTTTCTGTATTGTTGTCCTATTTTCTTCTTGAAGATGAATTAAGTTCTTCTCTCATATAATCTGCAATGATAACTTCATTTGTGTTTGAACTTTTTGATAATGTATCTATTATTTTCTCTTTTTCAGCATCCGTTTTATTCTGGCTTAATTTTTTTCTTTGCTTGAATTTCTGTAATCTTAATCTCAAAGGATACAATTCCTTTTATCATTTTTAGTTTAAATTCATCTGGCAAGTTGTTCTATTTTTGTTTAAATGAGGTTTCATAAGTATCAATTGTAGCTTCTAAAATCTTAAAGGTTTTCTCAGTTTCACAAATCAACTTTCCTTTTCCATAAGTATAAATTGCGATATAATTCCATGTTGGAACTTCATGTTCATTAAAATAATTTTCAGGAGAGATGTAAGCGTGAGGTTCAGTAAAGATAACTAACACATTATTTTCTTCTAAATGTTTCCATTGTTCATTCGCTCTTGCGAAGTGAGATATCAGAATTAAATTATCCTCTTCTTTTGTTATCAAAAATGGTAAATGTGATGCTATTGGCGCATTGTCTTTAGATGTTATTATTGTAGCAAAACTAAATTGCTTCATAAAAGAAATAATTTCTTCACTATTTGTCTCTAAGTTTATTTTTGGTATATACTTGGCTTGATATCAATTTTTGAAGGAAGTTTATAATTTTTTTCACCAGTTATTTTGGATTCGCTTGACTACCAGCTAAAATTCCGCCATCTATAGTTAATTCTATTCCTGTTACATATTTACTATCATCGCTTGCTAGATACAAAACACCATAAGCAACATCATTAGCTTCGCCAAAATTCCCTAATGGTATTCCTGCTTCAACTTGCTTGATCATTTTTTCTCTTTCTAAACCTTCTCCAAGCATTGCATCCCACATTGGTGTCATTATTGCAGCAGGATGCACACTATTGCATCTAATTTTATACCCGTTTTCAGCACAATAGAGAGCTACGCTTTTTGTATGATTTCGCACAGCGGCTTTGCTTGATGCATAAGCAACTGCAGATGGAATACCAACAATGCCGCTTCTTGATGAAATATTAATAATGCTTCCGCCTTTTTCCTTCATAAGTGCGATTGCATATTTGCAACCTAACATTGTGCCCGTTAAATTGACATTGTGAACTTCATTCCAAGAATTTATGTCAACATTTTCGGCATCAAAAGGACCTTTGGTTTCTAGAAAACCTGTTATTCCTGCATTGTTTACTAAAATATCTAATTTTCCATATTTTGATTTTATGATACTTAAAACTTCAATCCAATCGTCTTCGTTTTTAACATTGAGTTGAAAATATTCACTTTTTTCGCCAAGTGTTTCTGCCACAATAGATCCTTCGTAATTACTAATGTCTGTTAGTATTACAATTGCTCCTTGCTGATGAAAAACTTCGGCAATTGCTTTTCCAATTCCTCGAGATGCTCCTGTTATTAGCGCTATTTTATTATCTAATCTTTTCATTATAAAATTGTAATGGTTACTTTTCCACTTCTAAATATTTTTTGTTTGAATAGTTTTAAAAAAAATATTACCTTTTAAAAGTTCATTAGCTATTAAATCTTTCAGTTTCGAATTTAATTATCATAAAACATCTAATTTTTAATTCTCCAAGGTGGATTTTTTCTATTATCCCCTGCATAGAATAATTTAATATGATTGTTATCAGGATCTTTTAAATTTGCTTCCCTCCATAAGTAACTTTTATCCGTTGGTAATTGATCAAAATGAATTCCTTTTATTTGTAACTCTTCAACTTTTTGGTCTAAATTTTTATGTTCAAAATATACTGTTGTGCCATAATTTTCAAGTTGATTTTCTTGTAAACTTATTGAAAAAGTAGCATCTCCTTCTGGACATTCAAAACGAGCATAATAAGTTGATTTTACAATTAATATTAATCCTAGCAATTCATAAAAAGCAATTGATTTTTCAATATTCTTGACAGTGATTGTAATTTGATTTAAATTCATGTTTATAATTGATAATAGTTGCTTTGTATTAATGCGCACAAATTCAAATCTATAAAACTGTCATAAAGCAATTCTGCTTGTTTTCTTACGCCTTTTTTTGTAAAGTTGAATTTTTCTGGAATTGACTGACTTTTACTATTTTCGGTTCCACATTTTATTTCAATTCTGTTTAATTGGAATTCAGGAAAACAAAGGTCAATCTTACTTTACCTATTCCTCGTGATCCAACAGTTATTAGTACTATTTTATTTTCTAATCTTTTTATTTGCACTACAGTATTACTTTGTAATAGGGAATTTTACAATCACAATTTATTTATATTTTCCTGCGATTCATTCAGTTTTTTAAAATGTTCCCAATAATTTTAGTAATTGGCAGAATCTCCAGACCGACCATGCTTTCAACCCATTTTTTTGATTCTGACAGTTTCTCTAAAATCAAAAACAAACTAAATCCTTCTTCTTGAGACCAATTTTTTCCATCGCGACGTACTGCTTTAATTGCCAACTTCTTGTCTATGTTTCCACCATTTTTATCAATTAGCCAAACATACATCGTATATTGACCAAAACCTTCCATACTTAAAAACAAATCATCTATTTCTTTAAAATGCGTATATTTTTCTTTAAAAAAAAGATCATGTCTTATGTTATATTTCTTAAAACCTTGCATAACTAATTTCTTTGAAATAGTAACATCAGTACTTAATGCTGATTCATAAAACAACATAATTTCATTTTCAAAATCTGAAACATAATTTTCATCATTTTTAAAATAATCTTGAATGATGTTATCTGAAAAGTTAAAATCAAATTTATATTTTGCTTCAATTTCGGATATTCTTTTTCCGAAATTTCGCATTTGTTGCGTATGAGAAAATTCATGAAGAAAAACACCTGTTGTTAGCTTTTCTAAACTAATTTCTTTACTGTCAACCCCAGCATTTTGCCAAAAATTATATAATGGCATAACGAAAAAAGATTCTGAACCAATTTCATTTAGAGTGCCAGCAAAACAAATAATTCCAATTGGAATTTCCTGTTTGTTGGGCAAGACTATTTTTCCGTTGTGAATTTCTTTTTTCCAATTCAATTTTCTATTAAAAAAATTTGGGCCATTAAAACTTGAGCCATTTGGAACTGTGATTTTTGATGTGGAATAAACATAAATATCATCAAAAAAAACAAACTCGACTGGCGTTTGATTTTTATTGATTTTATAAATTTTTTTATTAACTAATTCCCAAGCATCAAACCATTTTTTTAAAATTATTATATTTTGACTTGGCAAAACATTTTTCTTTGAATGTTTTAATGAAACTAATTCATAATTGGGCCTTACATTTAACGATAACGTCGAAAAAATCAATATAAAACTAAAAATTATTTTCTTTTTCATTAACTAATATTTTTAAATTTATAAGAAAAAACTTTCTTACTATTTTATTATCTGAGCAATTTTATTGACTATCTCAACATCCAAAATTTAAATGATCATTTTATTAAGTTTGTTTATAATATTTTATAATTTATGTAGATTTTTTTACTAAATATATTAGCTATTTATCAAAAATTCTACGATGATAATTTATTTGACCTAAGTGATAATTTAAATGATGTTGCAAATGCAATAACAAATATTCAATAGATTTTTTTTCATCAAATTTCATTTCTGGATAATCATCGTTTAGGTTTTCATTAGTCATATTATCTAAAGTTCTATCGATTATAGCCTCAACTTCTTCGATTGCTGAAATTAGTTTTTCTCTAGGAATATTTTTTGAGAAAATTCTAAATCTCTGGTTCTAAAATAATTAGTTTTACCAAGCACTGTTCCAATGAAATAATTCAAATTTCCAATTAAATGCAAGCAAAGATTGCCTGCAGAGTTTGAAATTTCTTTATCTATAACCCATAAAATATTTTCATTATTGTATAAATTTATTTCTGTTTTTAGTTTTTCTAAATCTCTTTTATAAAAGAATTGTATTTGTTCGATAGTCATTTCTTACTTTTAATAAATTTATAATAATAGTTCTCAAGTAGTTGAAGTTATTTTATTTATTTTCCATAATAGAATAGTAATTAATAATGTTAACAATGTTAAACTTTTTTCAAAAGTTGTATCGGCAAATATGTTCCCAATTGTATTTAAAACAAAAACCGTAAAGAAAATCCATAAATTAAATGAAATAATTTTTTTTGAAAAATATGGTTTTATGAAATTGCTTTTTTGCAAAAGAATGAAAACAAAAAAAAGATTTATAATTATTGAAATTGTTTCAAATACATACATTTCTTCATCAGTTTTCAATTTTCCACCCCAAGTTATTTCATAGGGTACAATTTTAAAGAGAATTGTAAAGTGAAAAGTTATAGCAATTATTGAAATGGCTATTAACAATTTTATATAAAATAATTTATTGGTATCCATCTGTTATCATATCATGAAACACGTTGACTCGAGAATAGGATATATATACTATAAAAACTATTATTTATCCTTTTTGACTTACATTTAATTCTTAATTCATCTATTATTACTATGACCTAACTTTCTTTTTCAATTTTTTGAATTAGGCATTGGTTTCATTTTATTTTTATTTAGGAGCACATTTAAAGGATCCACATTGTATTTTTTTCTTTCTTGATCATTAGATAATGTTGTGTCAATAGGAGCTAATAACATTTCATCTGTTTTATCATCAAACACAAATTGAGTTCCGAACTTTTGATAGCCGAATGTGAATAACAAATACCGGTCATAATTCAAAGCTACAATTCTTGGAATGTTTAGTTTTTTGATTGTTAAAGTATCTTCCTCCCTTTCGAGTTGAGAAAGAGCTGTTGAAGATAATTTGTAAGCTAAAAGAAAATTTTCGGGACTTATGCTTGTTAATTCTCCATCACAAAATTTAGCTGCTGTGTGTTGCAAAATCCATGCTGCTCTTATTTTGTCGTTAACAGTTATAACTTTATTTTCAGCAAGTAATTGAAATATTTTATCTCTGTGTATTTTATCATAATCTTCTAAATTTACAGTATCTGTTTTTGCATCAATTTCTCTTATTTCAATATCTTTTAGATAAAGTTCTTTTATTAATGAGTTGTCATTTTTTTGAACAATTTCCATATTTTTTTCAAGCGAACAACTTACTGCTGTAAATAAAAAAAATACTAAAATTGATTTGATTTTAAAAATCTTCATTGTTTTATTCATCAAACCGATTGAAAATTTATCAATTGAAACTACTTCTAGCTTTTCTATTTTCATGATTTCGTGTTTAATTTTTTATAATTTATAAAGTCTTTTTTAATTTAGTTTGTACTATTTCTCCATCTGTTTTAATAGTGACTATTTTTTTTATCTTAGCCTTCACATCAGCTACAAAGTTCTCTGAACTAGTAATTGCATTAGATCCTTGATAAATACCATTCATGTAATAATTAGTAAAACCTGTTACGGTTGTTAAAGTAGCATCATGTTCGTATAGAAAAGTTGTAGTTAATAAATACTCTCCTGGCATTAGATTTATGAATTCAAAGTTACCATCATCGTCTATAACAGTTGTTTCTTTTGCACATTCCTTAGCACCTTCAGGCAAGGGAAGAGTTGGCATACCTTTTTTATAATTTGCATCGTTAAATTTGTTCCATTCTTTAAAATAGTCGGTGTAAGGAGTTAATACAATTATTGTTCCTTTGCCTGCAACTTGCTTTTTATTTACATTCAGAACAGCCATTCCTTTTAACGCACCTCCATTTTTATTATCTCTTGCAAATGCTTGACCTTTAATTGTTGATTTTCCTTTTGTGGTCAGCTTTATTGTTGATTCAAAATCAAATTTATTTTTTAAAGGATTAAAATCACTTTCGTTATTTTTCAATTCAATAATATTTCCCGCTATTGTATTAAAATAGATTTTCCAAAATTTACCAGTTTTTTTATCAATATAATATTGGTAGCTGTTTTGTGTACTCTCCTCGTGAACTTCAACCCGCCAAACATTATGATTTCCTGTAAAACTAGAATTATGATAATCTGAATACACACCTGTAATCTTTACGTTACTAAATTTTTTATCGTATTCTAAAGCTTCGTAATCAAAAACCGGTATGATTGCTTTATATCCGTCAATTAGGGGAAGAGTAGATATTATAAAAGGGTAAATGGAAATATCAAAAAATGTGTCTTTAATTTTTTCTTTAATAATTGTTTTTTTACTTCGATTATGGTCTACCAGCGAGCCAGTGGCTTCTTTGCCAAAATTTAAAAATAAACTTCGGTCGCTTCTAAAAGATTCTACACTAATTGGTTTAAAGGTATTTCCATCTGCAACATAACGATCTTTCCATGGTTTATTTTTATTATTGAAAGATAGTGTCGTACTAACATCTAATGTTTGATTATTATAATTGATTTCTATTTTATAATTTCCAATAGTTGTTAAAATTCCATTTTGAATGTTGGAATAATCAAATATCTGCGTCGTCGATTTTAGCAATGATTTATTTATTGATTTATCACCAGGCAAAATTATTTGTTGCCCGAACGCATCGGTTGCAAATAATTGTAAAATATAAATTAATATTATTATTTTCACTTATTTTAAACTTTTTACTGTGATTCAATTTACAGTTAGACCTCTTTTTTTTTGAGCATCAATTAATTTTTTCATGAACTCAATTTTATTAGTATCTAAACTCATTACTTGATCTATCCAAATATCAACAATGGTAATTAACTCCATAACATTAAGATTGCTACAAACTTTTTCAAATTGATTTTTAGGTGTAAAAAGATTCTTTGATTTAAGATCTAAAGCTTCAGAAATACCATCTTGAGTTTTTGTTATATAGGATATCAATTTTAGATGGTATAATTCTTTGGCATCCCATTTTTTAGAGGAATTGATCATCTCATGAGCCTTAAAAAAACCTACTTTTCGGGTTAGAAAACTATAAGCACCCATTCCCGGAAAAGTACCAAATAGAGATTCTGGAAAACTAAATTTAACATGTTCTTCGGCAACGATATAGTGTGTGGACAACGCACACTCGAAACCACCACCAAAAGCATTTCCTTGAATTATAGATACTACGGTAGCATTGGTTCTAAAACCATTATTGATGTCATGTACAGTCTTAACACATTTGTAAGCATAATCTCTTAATTGATGAATGTCATTATTCCTAATACAGTTTAAAAACATTTTTAAATCTCCACCCATATTCCAAACTTTTTTATTTGAAGACTTTATAAAAACATGTGTTAATTTTTCTGATTCTATAACCTTTTTTATACTATCTAGCGAATCATAAATATTACAAATTGTTTCATAAGAATAATGTAATTCCTGATCAGAACCGATTTCTAACCACAAAATTTTATTTGTCTTATCAAGCTCAATATTTACATTCTTTTTTATTTCCATTCTTTTGCTAACTTAACTTAAAAACTTTTTAATAATCATTTTTTACTTTGTTATGTAGATATGGCCTTTTAATGAAATCCTATTGATAATTTTGTACATATTTTAACTTTTTTATTTACTCAACACTAAAGGCAAACATAAAATCCTTTGAACCGAGGAAATATTCTCCGGTATCCAGATCTTTTACAATTAAGTAGTAATATCCTTCTTTGATTTTTTTTAAATCGTAAGTGATTTTCTCAAAAGAAGTTGATGCACTAGTAGCTTTTGCCTTTGAGGTTATAAAAATTCTCTTATCTTTTCTAACTTCAAATTTTACCAAATCAAAAACTGAAGTTGGATCCATTCCTTCGCTTACTTTTACTACAAACTTTAATTCTGGTTGTTTGGGAATTTTGACGTCTGACGAAACACCGTTTAAGAAATAACCACTTTCAGCCCCAAACAATCCTTTGGCTTTTGCCATTGTATTGTATTGTGATTTTTCTAATTCAGTTATTTTATTTGTTTTTGAGTTAAAATAAGCGGGTTTATCGTTAAACTCCGGCAAATTATTTTGTGCATGCAGTTTTAAAAATGAAAAGAAAATTAAAAATGCTACTGTTATACTAAAAAGTTTATGCGTTTTATTTGTGTTCATTTTTTCATTTATTTTAGGTTTTCCAAACATAATTTACTTATATCTAAAATCTACCAATAGCAATAAATTTTAAAATTGGATCTAATGGTAGATTTTTTAGTTATTTAATTTTAGTTAATTGAGTACGTTCCTTGCTTTTTTACTGTTTTATCATCCCAGAGCCAATCATACCAATTTTGCCAGTAATATTAATTGTAGATGCACTTGTTGGAGTTTCTTTAACAGTAATGTTATCACTTGCTAAATTAATTTGTATTGCTAATTCGTTGCCATTAATTGCCATATCAGTACCAGCTGTTTTTTCAACTGGCTTTGTTTGTTTCTGTATTTGAATGAAAGTAATTGAACCATTGTTTGCGGTTACAACTCCTGCATATTCTCTATCGAATCCTTCGTTACCAGTAACTTTGATAGTTGCATTTGTACCACTTGTACTTACTGTTACTTTGGCATTATAAATATATCCCAAAGTAGTTTGGGGATCATTTCTGACTTGAATGTTTCCTACAAATGTTCCTAAAATGGTTCCAGGATTTGGTGTTCCCGAGCCGTCGTTGTCATCACTATTACTGCATGATATGATTGATGCGACTGCGAATAGAAGTATTGCTGATTTGAAGATTGAATTTTTCATTTATTTTTTCGTTATTTGATTTTCAGAATATTGAGACGTTTTTACATATTTGCTCATTCAATTAGTGATATGATTTCTTTATAGAAAGAACTTGTAAAAAAGTTAAGCAAGAACTAATTTTTTTATTTTTACAATTTGTAAGTTATGCCAATTTTACCACCGCTATTAACACTTCCCCCTCCTAATTCAAGATTTACTAAAAAATTTTCACTTATGGCATATCTTGCCCCGATTTGGGCTCCAATTCCAAATGGTTCGTCATCAACTAGTGAAATTGTATTGTTTTCATCTCCAACATTCCAATTGTAGTAATTCAAATTTAATCCAGCATATAAATCCCACTCTTGAGAAATCTTCAATATTTCATTAAAATGATAGTTTGCGTTGCCTTGAATACCAATAATCGTACTAGTAATGCCGAATGATTTATATGATTGATAGGAAGCTTCAGCACCAATGGTTATGACATCAGACGCTCCATAATCCGCTCCAAAATAAATTGGTGTCCCCCAAGTTGATGCCCCAAAGCCAGCGTTAAGCTGTATGCTACCTTTTTCCAGTGGTGCTTGGGCAAATGAAAACGATGCTACTAAAATTGATACTGCCGTTAAGATTTTCTTCATTATATTTAGGTTTTAATTGTTTAAATTTTTGTTATTATATATTACTGATGATTTTCTAAGTAAATCCTCCTAGTTTTTGCATAAATTCTAGTTTTCCGTTAAAAAAAATTTGTCAAGTCATTCACTTTTCTCTGAATTTGAAACCTACTTTATTTTTTGGGTTTGTAAAAGTGACCTACAAAATAAACCAATTAGATTAATCACATACTTTGCAAGTTCACAGCTTTCTTTAAATTAATTCCAAAAAACGCCTTTTTTAAAAATAATGTTGATAACTGGCTTTATTTTTAATGTTATGTTTTTGTTTCTTGAAAAGCCCATATTAAATTTAGAGAGAATAAATTTTTCAAAAACTTATTAATATATATTCAGACTCTACTTGAGCATAGAAAAAAATCTTTTAAATTATCACGATTACAACATGACTTTTTTATATTTTCGAGTTAACTTCGTATAAAACCTATACTAATCAATTGATTTTTCTATAAATTATTGGAATCTAATATGAATTCATTTTAATTCTACCACTTAAATTTCAATCACAAAAATAATTTTATGATCTCAATCTTTCCTTAACTTAAGTTAATAAATAGACTTAAGGTTTTTGCATATCCGCTTAGCTTCCAGTCGTCGTAATGCTTGCTATTACTAGTCTATCAAACATTCTGTCTCCAAAATACCTTCTATTGAGCTTATAAATGAACTCATTGAGGTATAATTGTAAATATTTTCTTTTTATTTT
>JBGSQM010000046.1:0-60456 GCA_041738035.1 Cellulophaga sp. | reverse complement strand
TCTTCCTGAGCAAATAGCCCATTATTTAAGCATAAAATTGCTAAAAAAAGAATATTTTTTCCGTACTTTGTTGTTGTAATCGTTTTCATAAATTAATGATTTAGTTGTCTCTTTTCAAGAGATGAATGATTTAACGTTAATGTCGAAATATTGAAAATTGATTATAGAACGGAGCGTTCTGCAAAACGCTCCGTTTGTATTTTTACTTGTCATTTGTTATATGCTCAGGATATGCTTCTGAACCATGCTCGTGAACATCTAATCCGTCTATTTCTTGTTCTTTAGATACTCTTAAACCGATAGTTTTTTTCAAAATAAATAATATAATAAAAGTACATAGTGCAGCCCAAGCCAAATAAGATAAAGAACCATAGGTTTGCACCCAGATAAGTTTGGCCCCTCCACCATAAAGTAATCCGCCGTCTAACGCAAATATCCCAACGAGTACTGTACCTAAAAAACCGCAAACGCCATGGACTGAAATAGCGCCAACTGGATCATCAATTTTTAGTTTTTTATCGATAAAATCTATTGAAAGTACCACGGTAATCCCACATATAAGCCCAATAATTAGGGCTCCCCAAGCATTCACAGCACCACAGCCAGCAGTAATACCCACTAAACCTGCTAAAGCTCCGTTTAAAGTCATAGAAATATCTGGCTTTCCGTATCTAACCCAAGTTAAAAACATAGCCGCAATTGCTCCAATGGCAGCAGCGAGGTTGGTATTTATGATAACGCTCCCTACAGCAACAGTATCATCACCTCCCCATGCTAGTTGTGATCCTCCATTAAATCCGAACCATCCTAGCCAAAGAATTAAAACTCCTAAGGCTCCAAAGGTCATGTTGTGACCAGGTATTGCGTTTACTTTTCCATCAACATATTTTCCAATTCTAGGGCCAACCATAAAAGCAGCTACAAGGGCGGCAGAACCACCTACGGCGTGTACTACTGACGAACCAGCAAAATCGATAAATCCGGCGGTATTTAACCACGCATCGTCATCAAACGGCCAGTACCAACTTCCTGAAATAGGATAGATTATAGTGGTAAGAACAGCAGAAAAAATTAAATATGTTGAAAATTTTGTTCTGCCCGCAATGGCTCCAGATACAATAGTTGCCGCTGTTGCGCAAAAAACAGTTTGAAAAAATAAGTTGTACCAGTCTGTTGCGGAAAAGAAGAAGTATCCTTGTTCACTTGGGCTCGCTCTAAAAAATCCGCCTAAGATAACCTCACTTCCGTACATTATTCCATAACCAACAGCCCAAAACATAATAGACCCAATACAAAGGTCCATAACGTTTTTCATAATGATACTACCGGCGTTTTTACTTCTAGTAAACCCCACTTCTACAAGGGTAAATCCGGCCTGCATAAAAAATACTAGTATAGCTGCAATTATAATCCATAATGCACTCATATCGCCTTTAATAACTTCTAGGCTTTGGTCTAATGCTTCTTGTTGTATTTCGGTCATAATACTTTTTTTAGTTGATTTAAAATTGTTTAGTTTATGCCAGCTTGGCCGCTTTCTTTAGTTCTTATTCTGTAGGCTTCAATAACATCTGACACAAAAATTTTGCCGTCTCCTACATTACCTGTGCTGGCCACATCAAGAATGGTATTGATGGTCCTTTCTAAAAATTCGTCGGAAACAACGATGGTTAAATACCTCCTTTGAATATCACTAGTACTGTAGGAAATTCCCCGATAAACGTGCCCTTGTTTTTCGTTACCTACGCCAGTTACATCCCAGTAACTAAAAAAGTTGACCTCAATTTGATGTAGTGCTTTTTTTAGCTCATCAAATTTTGACTTTCGAATAATTGCTTCGATTTTTTTCATTTGTTAGTTTTTAGTGTTTTTTTGTCATGCTTCAACTTATATTAAGCTCCGCACTAATTTTGTAATTCGCCATAAGAATTAATATTGGATACTAATTTTTATTTTGGCTCATTTCAAAATGATTTGATTATTTATGTGGTAAATGTATGTTAAAATGTATGATACCATTAAAAAATTAGGGTAAGATATCTAATTTTTATATTTATAATAATTTAGCCCCTATAAAATTATGGGTATAAATAAAAAAAAATAAAAAAATTATATATTTCGTTTAATTAGATTGCTTTTTTATTTAAAAAGATGGGCAAAATGTTCTTTAATACATATTTTTATGAGAAATCTTCAATAAAAACTAAGAAAAGACACGAATGTTTTAAAAAATAGAAAAGTTAGGAAGTAATGTTTTATTTGTAACAATTTAATAGCAAGTAACATTGCAAATTAAAAAAAAAGATAAATTAATGGACTACACAAGCTTTGAAGCCCATAATCCTATAGCAATAGATAAAATACCTATAACAATGCTGAGAGTTGTATAAAGTAAGAAATATGAAATATCAGCAGATTTTAATAAAGAATGATTTTCCAAAGCAAATGTTGAAAATGTGGTGAAGCCACCACAAAAACCTGTAGCTAATAATAAAATCTGGTTTTCAGAGAGATAATTATTTTTTAGAGATAGCCCTAAAAGTAACCCTATTATTAGGCACCCAAGAATATTAACAAGAAAAGTGCCGAGATAAAAGTTGACGAAGTAATTGTTTAGATTTTTACTGATGAAAAATCGTAAAACACTACCAAGACCGCCGCCTAAAAAAACCAGTAATAATTGTTTCATACTTTAAAAGTATAAAACTAAACTGCTTTTTTAAGGTTTGTCTCAGAAATATTTAAAGGATATACATTAGAACTTGCAATTTCAGAAATTTCCGCTCTGTTTTTCTGAATTCTCTTCGTATTATTATTAACACTAAAGAATAATAAAAAAGCATTAACTCCTACTAATACAAGCATTATACTAAAAAACGTTACCATACAACTTTAATTTATAGTATTACAACGCAAAATTACGTCTTTTCTTACAAAAGAAAAGAATATGTTGCGTAATTGTAGATTTTTGTGGTAAGTGTAAAAAAAAAGTTAAAATTTGAGTAAATACCTTATAATAAACAAAATTATGATGAAGATTACAAACAAAATACCAATCCATTTAACACCTTTGTAATTCTTTAGATGCAGTTTATTGTCTTTTTTGTATTGTAGGAATATAATAAAAGCAAATACAATAAAAAAAACAGCTCCAAAAATTATTTGCCCTTTACTGAACATATTTTATATTTTTATGCAAAAATAACTTAATTAACTTATATAGATGAAAAATAATCTGGATGCAGTAGCCCTCTTTCACGAAACTTTTGGGATGGGCGTTTCAAAAAACATAAAGGCTAATTTAGGAGCTGACATAAATAAGCTACGCTTTAATTTAATGGATGAAGAAAATAAGGAATATTTAGAAGCTGCTGAAAATAACGATTTAGTTGAGGTTGCTGATGCTTTAGGGGATATGCTTTACATTTTGTGTGGCACTATTTTGGAACATGGGATGCAATATAAAATTGAAGAAGTTTTCAACGAAATTCAACGCAGTAATATGAGCAAGTTAGGGGCAAACGGGAAACCAATTTATCGGGAAGATGGTAAGGTGCTCAAAGGGCCTAATTACTTTCCGCCTAATCTAAGGGAAATACTTGAAAAATAAAAAATGGCTATCTAAAAATCTAGATAACCATTTTTCGTTTTTGCCTTGTGCCAACGTCTAAATCTTAACCCGCCATCCAAATTTATCTTCAGCTTTATTATATTGTATATCCGTAATTCTTTTCTTTAATAAAGAGGCATAGCTATTAGTTAATTCAGGTAAATCAAAATCCGTGTCTCTATGACCAAAAGCACTGATAGGAGAAATTACTGCGGCCGTTCCTGCACCAAACATTTCTTTTAAGCTTCCGTTTTGAGCTGCTTCAACCACTTCTTTTACGGTGATTTTACGAACTTCTACTTTTATATTTTCGTCTTTTGCTATATCAATAATGCTTTTTCTAGTAATACCATCCAAAATTCTATCGCTTATTGGGGCTGTAATCAGGGTGTCATTGATCCTGACAAAAATATTCATAGCACCAGCTTCTTCAATATGCTCATGGGTGTTATCATCTGTCCAAATTACTTGATTGTATCCTTTTTCTATAGCCAATTGTGTTGGATAAAATTGCCCAGCATAGTTACCACCAGCTTTTGCAAAACCAACACCACCGTTTGCTGATCTAGAATAGGTTTCTTCAATTAAAACCTTAACTTTTCCGGCAAAATAAGCGCCAGACGGAGCCAAACAAATTATAAATTTATATTCATTGGCAGGGGAGGCATGAAAACCTTCGCCAGTGGCAAACATAAAAGGTCGGATGTACATAGAACTACCTTCTTTGGTCGGAATCCATTTTTCATCTAGAAGTAATAAAGCTTTTAGCCCTTCCATGAAGTAATTTTCAGGGATTTCAGGAATTACCATTCTTTTCGCCGAAATATTAAAACGTTTGTGATTATCGAGTGGTCTGAATAAATAAATATCTTGCTTGCTATCCTTATAAGCCTTCATTCCCTCGAAAATAGATTGACCGTAATGAAAAATCTTTGCAGAAGGGTTCAACATTAATGGGCCATAAGGCACAATTTTTGGCTTTTCCCAAGCCCCGTTTTTATAATCACATACGAGCATGTGATCCGTATAAACGCTTCCGAAAGCTAGGTTGTCAAAATCTACTTGATCTATCTTTGATGTTTTGCTTTTTTCTATTGAAATTAGATTTTTAGCAGTCGTTTCCATTAAATTTAATTTTTATTGGTATAAAAATAGTGAAATATACCAATTACCACTTCTTTTTTTCTGGAAAAATGACCAACTTTATGGTATTAATCAAATACTATCAGAAATGAAAAGAATTAACATTTTATTGGTGTTTTTTGCACTTATTGTTGGATGTAAGGGTCAGAATAAAGAACAAGAAGCCTTGTTAAAAGAGGAAATCGCTATGAATTATGCCTCATTTGGATTAGAAATCGATGCGAATAATGCCTTGAGTAGTTCAGAAATGACTAAAAAGTATCAAAATTTACCTGTTGCTGATACGCTAAACACTAAATTTTCTGCGACCGTTATTGAAGTTTGTAAATCTAAAGGTTGTTGGATGAGACTAAAAATGGATGATGGCACCGAAGCTATGGTAAAATTTAAAGATTATGGTTTTTTTATGCCTAAAGATATTGCAGGGAAAGAGGTTATTGTAAACGGTAAAGCTTTTATTGAAGCCATGTCTGTTGATGAGCAAAGGCACTATGCTGAAGATGGCGGAGCGTCAGCGGAGGCTATTGCAGCGATTACAGAACCAAAAAAGACATTGCGGTTTGAGGCTGACGGAGTGTTATTAAAGGAATAGTTTGGAGCGAAAAATAATTACGACCTCTGATGGTTCTACAACTATCCAAATCGTAGATTGGAATGAACAATACCATTCTATTCACGGCGCTATTCAAGAAGCCTATCATGTATTTATCAAATGCGGTTTATCTCTTTTTGAGCATCAAACTTTAAATATTTTAGAAATAGGATTAGGTACTGGGCTAAATGCTATAATTACCAGTATGGAATCTAAAAATTATCATTTAATTATTAATTATGTAGGGGTAGAGGCATATCCTGTGAAATCAGAAGAAATTGCTCAGCTCAATTACATAGAGCAACTAAAAGCGATAGATTTTGAGGATCAGTTTATAAAGATGCACTCTTGTAGTTGGGAAACTGAGCATAAATTAGCAGATAATTTTACCCTTACCAAACAACAAAAGTTTTTCAGGGAACTTTCAGATGTTGATGCCTATCATCTTATTTATTTCGATGCTTTTGGGGCCAGAGTTCAGCCAGAATTATGGACAGAAGCCATCTTTTTAATTATGTACAAGGCCTTAAAAGAAAACGGCATTCTTGTTACTTATGCAGCCAAAGGAAGCGTTCGTAGGGCCATGCTAGCGGTAGGTTTTTTAGTCGAAAAATTACCCGGACCGCCAGGTAAGCGAGAAATGTTAAGAGCTCGAAAAGTAAGTTTAAATTCTTTATGAAAAGTTCTTTTACATCCAAATTGTAATAAAGCTTTAAGAGTATCAATGCGGATTGTGTTAAAGCTAAACTAAAGGCAGATCGAGTAGCTATAAATTCTTATATCTTTACGCAAAAATAAAAATGAGGATTTTAATAACTGGTGCTACGGGTTTAATTGGCAAGGCAATAGTAAAAGAATGTCATAAAAATAACATTGACATTAATTACCTTACGACCAGTAAAAATAAAATTGAATCTACTCCTAATAATAAAGGTTTTTACTGGAATCCAGACCAAAATGAAATAGATTTAAATTGTTTTGAAAACGTCACGGCAATTATTAATTTAGCAGGAGCCACGATAGCTAAAAGATGGACTTCTGACTACAAAAAAGTAATTCTTTCAAGCCGAGTAAATTCGCTCAAAACACTTCATAATGGCTTATCTAAAGTAGATAGATCCGCTATAAAATCATTCGTTTCTGCTTCTGCGACCGGTATTTATCCAAATTCTCTAGCCAATTTTTACGAAGAAGATACTACTTTCCAAGCAGAAGGCTTTTTAGGAGAAGTTGTTAACGCTTGGGAAAATGAGGTAGATACCTTTACTAATTTCGATTTTAGTGTAGCAAAAATTAGAATTGGTCTTGTCATGTCCAGTAAAGGCGGTG
This sequence comes from Cellulophaga sp., assembly GCA_041738035.1. Taxonomy (GTDB): domain Bacteria; phylum Bacteroidota; class Bacteroidia; order Flavobacteriales; family Flavobacteriaceae; genus Cellulophaga. The sequence continues at coordinate 53,782 of JBGSQM010000046.1, read as the reverse complement.
CATTACCAGAAATGGTGAAGCCTATTAAATTCTACGCAGGAGCTCCTTTTGGTTCAGGAAAGCAATGGCAGTCGTGGATACATATTAGCGATTTGGCTCGTTTGTTTTTATTTGCGGTGACTCAGGAATTGAACGGCGTTTTTAATGCTGTGGCATCAAACCCTGTTACCAACTATAAATTAACCCATAAAGTTGCCGATATACTTCACAGAAAAATTATCTTACCTAATATACCGGCATCATTTTTAAAATTAATACTCGGAGAAATGGCTCATTTGTTGCTAGATAGTCAACGAGTAAGCAATAAAAAAATCTTAGAAGAAGGTTTTGTATTTAAATACCAGAATGTGGGTAGTGCTTTAGAACCGCTTTATGGGCAAAAGTCTAATTAAAACTTTGATTTTTACTAATGAGGACTTAGCATTAGGTAAAAAGTAATAAGTAATAAGTTTTCATTAATCTCTAAGGGTTTAATTCCCCGATGATTGCAGTTTTTGTTTCATTTTTTTTGAATTTAGAATTTGGTTTTTTTTGGAATTTTATGCTTTTTATGATTGCATCGAGTCAGTTCATTTAAATGCTTATTTAAGCAGGCCAACTCTTAAACCTTAAAACTTAAAACTGTTTTCACCATCAACCATCATCGAAATTCCATCTTTTATCTCTAAAAACGAGCTAAGTTTTCATTTTTATATAAAGTTTAGTGACATTTTGACATTTTTAAATAATTGGCAGTACTTTTGCCAATTGTTTAATGCAGAATAAAGAATTGAATTTTACTATGAGCGATAAAAATAATATTGACGATATTCTTGACGACAACTTCAATGAAGAAGTACAAGATACTAATTACGAAGAAGATCAAAATCAAGAAAATAAAATTGAACAACTTTCTGATGAAGATCAATTGAAAGAAGATTTAGCCAAAGAAAAAGATAAATTTTTAAGACTTTTTGCTGATTTTGAGAATTATAAAAAAAGAACATCAAAAGAACGCTTTGATTTGTATAGAACTGCTGGCCAAGAAGTAATTACAGCTTTGTTGCCAGTTTACGATGATTTTGATAGAGCCTTACAACAATTATCAAAATCCAATGATAAAGAAATGTTCAAAGGGGTGGAGCTAATCCAGCATAAATTTAACCAGGTTTTAAAATCTAAAGGTTTAGAAGAAGTTGAGGCCAAAGCCGGTGATATTTTTGATGCTGAAATTCATGACGCCATAACCCAGATTCCTGCTCCGGATAAAAAAATGAAAGGGAAAATTATTGATGTTATTGAAAAAGGATTTAAGCTTGGCGATAAAGTTATCCGTCATCCAAAAGTGGTTGTTGGATTTTAAAAAATAAATATGAAGGAAGATTATTACGACATATTAGGCATCACCAAAGGTGCAACAGCTGCTGAAATCAAAAAAGCATATCGAAAAAAAGCAGTAGAGCACCATCCAGATAAAAATCCTGGAGATCATAAGGCCGAAGAAATGTTTAAAAAAGCTGCTGAGGCTTATGAGGTTTTAAGTGACGAAAATAAAAAAGCACGTTATGATCAATACGGCCATGCTGCTTTTGATGGCGCTGGCGGTTTTGGTGGGGGTGGAATGAATATGGATGATATATTCAGCCAATTCGGCGATATTTTTGGTGGAGCTTTTAACAGCGGCGGCGGCTTTAGTGGTTTTGGCGGTGGCGGAGGTCAACGCAGAGTTAAAGGAAGCAGTTTAAAAATACGAGTGACCTTAACTTTAGATGAGGTTGCCAATGGCGTTGAAAAGAAAATAAAGGTAAAGCGTAGAGTACAAGCTGAGGGAGTTACCTATAAAACTTGTGCCACTTGCGGCGGTAGAGGACAGGTTACTAAAATTACGAATACCATTTTAGGAAGAATGCAAACAGCGGCAACCTGCAGTAATTGTGGAGGTAGCGGTCAAATTATAGATAAAAGACCTAGTGATGCCGATGCACAAGGTTTAATTGTAAAAGAAGAAACGGTATCTGTAAAAATACCTGGTGGTGTTGAAGACGGGATGCAGTTAAAAGTTTCAGGCAAAGGTAACGATGCCCCTGGGAACGGAGTGCCTGGAGATTTAATTGTGGCTATTGAAACTAAAGAGCATGAAACCTTAAAGAGAGAAGGTGATAATTTGCATTACGATTTATATGTGAGTATTTCAGAGGCGGTTTTAGGTACCTCAAAAGAAATTGATGCGGTAACAGGTAAAGTGCGTATAAAATTAGAACCCGGAATCCAATCTGGTAAAATTTTACGATTACGCGGAAAAGGAATCACAAGTCTTAATGGCTACGGTGCAGGAGATTTATTGGTGCATGTAAACGTTTGGACACCAAAAATTTTAAATAAAGAACAGAAAGATTTTTTCGAAAAAATGCAGAATAACGAGAATTTTTTGCCAAATCCTGAGAAATCAGACAAATCTTTCTTCGAAAAGGTAAAAGATATGTTTTCTTAACTAATTTTTCATTTTGTTTTTAAAATAAAAACGTATATTTGAAACAGCATTGGGAAACTAATGTTAATTTTCTTTTTCATAGCAATTTTTTTTCCCATCCTTGAAATCTTTTAAGGGTGGGTTTTGTTTTTAATGAAACCTCGTTTAAAAACTTGATAGGCACATTCAGGATAGAGTGTTGAAGGATCAAGGAACCTGCCTCACCGCAGGCAGGCAGGCTAATTTTTGATTTAGCAACCATGACAAAAAAAGTCCAACTTCTTGCATCCTTTAGGACTGCGCTCTTAATGCCATAACTTTAATATCTCTGCCTGCAGGTAGTTTATTAGCCATTACTATTTTTTAAGATTTTGAACTAAATTACGCTTAAAGCTAAACTTTTTAATCTTTTGAAAAAGTTTAAACGAATTCAATTATATATCTTTGAAAAAATTCAGTTTATGAACCACATTCTGGTAGCTAAAAATGTAAGTAAAAGCTACGGAGACCACATCGCTTTAAATAAGGTGTCTTTAGAAATTCCTGAAAATAGTATTTATGGTCTTCTTGGGCCAAACGGTGCAGGGAAAACTACTTTAATTAGGATTATCAATCAAATAACCCATCCAGATTCGGGTAAAGTATTTTTTAATGGAGAACCATTAACCGAAAAACACATTTCTTTAATAGGATACTTGCCAGAGGAAAGGGGACTTTATAAAAGTATGAAGGTTGGCGAACAAGTTCTTTATTTAGCACAATTAAAAGGCCTGTCTAAAAACGATGCAAAATTAAAATTAAAATATTGGTTTGATAAGTTTGAGATAGGCGATTGGTGGAACAAAAAGGTGCAAGAACTATCCAAAGGCATGGCTCAAAAAATCCAGTTTATTGTTACCGTATTGCACGAGCCAAAACTTTTAATTTTTGATGAGCCTTTTAGCGGTTTCGACCCCATAAACGCCAATATTATTAAAGACGAAATTTTAGAATTAAAACGCAATGGCACCTCCATTATATTTTCAACGCATCGCATGGAATCGGTAGAAGAACTTTGTGAGTATATTGCATTAATTCATAAATCTGAAAAAATATTAGATGGCAAGCTTTTGGATATTAAAAAAGTGTATAAGAAAAATATTTTTGAAGTCGGGATGCAGTCTATAAAAGGAGTAGAGCTGATAAATAGCTTAAAAGGAAAATTTAATATTACAGATGAAAAGTTTGATGTGGCTGAAGGTCAATTAAATTTTACCTTACAGTTAAGCCATCAAAATACGCAAGAAGTACTAACTCAAATGGCGTCGATAGCACCAATAAATCATTTTTTGGAACAAATACCTTCTGCAAACGATATTTTTATTAGAACTATAGCAAGCAAAAATTCCAATGAATAAGTTATTATTGATTATAAAACGAGAATATTTGGCTAAAGTGCGCAATAAGTCTTTTGTTGTTATGACCTTTTTAAGTCCAATTTTATTGGTAGCGATGGTGATTTTAATTGCATTTTTAACCAAACTCAACGATAGTGAAAAGACAATTATTGCAGTTTTAAATGAAAGTGATTATTTTGGAAATGAGTTTGTTACCACAGAATCTACATCATACATTAATTTTAAAAAAATTAGTGTTCAATCTGCTATAGATTCTACGCTCAGCTTGGGTTATTATGGATTGTTGTACATTCCAAATGACGATAGTTTAGAGAAAATAGCCTCAAATACTTTTTTTTACTCAAAAGAAGCCCCCAGCACGCTGGTTATCAATAAACTTGAGAAAATTTTTGAAGTTCGATTAGAACAGAGAAGACTCCAAGAATTAGGTGTCTCTAAAAAAGATTTCGAAGAAATAGGCTCTAGTTTTTCCTTACGCACTTCCACTTTTTCTGGCGAACTTAACGTAAAAGGTTTCAATGAAATACGCGCTTTTATAGGCGGTGGTTTCGGCTATTTAATTATGATGTTTATTATTATTTACGGCGGTTTCGTTATGCGAAGTGTTATCGAAGAAAAAACTAGTAGAATTATTGAGGTAATTATTTCATCAGTAAAACCTTTTCAATTGATGATGGGGAAAATTATAGGCACTTCCTTGGCAGGTATCACACAATTTGTTATTTGGATATTTTCAGCATCTCTACTTTTAACGATTGTTATTTTGGTTTTTGATATTGATCCTGCGAGCTTAAATTCTACAAGTCAAATGGCAAATAATGGATTAACGGAGGTGGCAAATGTATCTGCAATGAATGAAAAAATGATGGCTTTAGGGACCGAAATTTATAAAATTCCATGGCTAATGTTAATCACTTTTTTCTTAGTGTATTTTTTACTTGGTTATTTAATATATAGTTCTATCTATGCTGCTATTGGTGCTGCTGTGGATAATGAAACGGATACGCAACAATTTGTATTTCCTGTTATTTTACCTTTAATGCTAGCGATTTATGTTGGTTTCTTTTCGGTTTTTAATAATCCGCATGGCCCTATCGCTGTGGCTTTTTCTTTATTTCCGTTGACCTCTCCTATTGTTATGTTAATGCGGCTCTCAAGTGGTCTTGGTGAAGGTGGAGTACCTATATGGCAATTGGTAGTTTCAATATTATTATTAATTGTTGCATTTATGGGCATAGTATGGTTTGCGGCAAAAATATATCGAGTGGGCATTCTTATGTACGGAAAAAAGCCTACTTATAAAGAACTATACAAGTGGTTAAAGTACTAAATTAATGATACAAGAAAAGGTAGAAAAAGTAAAAGAAATCATTGAAGAAGATATCTGGGGTTCTTTAAAAAACTTTCTGGAACTTGGCATACAGTTTGGAAAAGGTGAAAAAGAAATCAATATCACTATTGGCTTACTTTTAATATTATTTATTGCCTTTATTGCCACTAGTTTTATTTTAAAATGGTTGCGTCATCTTTTTACGCGGAAAATGGAAATTGATGACAAAAATAAATTTATCAGTGTTTTCAAGTTTATAAGATATTTAATTTATTTGGTAGTCATTGTTTTTACTATGAGTGCTGCGGGTATTAATATTACCATATTGCTCACAGCATCTGCCGCGCTTTTTGTAGGATTAGGTTTGGCACTCCAAGAACTATTTCAAGATATCATCGGCGGTATTTTTATTATTGTAGATAAATCTTTAAGTGTTGGCGATATAATAGAAGTTGAAGGTAAAGTAGGAAAGGTTTTTGAAATTAAACTTAGAACAACGAGGTGTATTACCAGAGATGATAAAGTAGTCATCATACCCAATCATAAATTTATAAGTGAAACGGTTTACAATTATACGCAAAACCATAAAACAACCAGAGAAACTGTAAAAATTGGTGTTGCTTATGGGAGTGATGTTACTTTAGTAACTAAACTTTTAGAAGAGGCGGTACAAAGCCAAAAAGGGGTATTAAAAAGTCCTAAACCATTTGTACTTTTTGATGATTTTGGAGATTCAGCACTTTTATTTTCTATTAACTTTTATATCACCGATAGCTTTTCAGATCCTAGGGTCAAAAGTGCTATTCGTTACAAAATTGATGCAAGTTTTAGAGAGAAAAATATCAGTATTCCGTTTCCGCAACGCGATGTGCATCTCTATCAACAACAACCTTTTGAACATATAAATACAAAAAAAAATAGAAGATAATGGTGAAAAATAATAAGAATTGGACTGTCTTTTTTTTGTGTTACCTATTTTCTATAGTCCTTAGCGCGCAGACTCCCGACGTAGTGCGAATAGAATATGTAGGTCTGCCAATGAATAATTCCGATGTTCAAATTTCTCGGGTTAGGTTAGTAACCAATATTCCGATTAATGTTAGGGAGAAAGACAAAATTATTATTGGGGCCGAATACAATGGCATCAATTATAATATACAACGAGAAGTTTCTTTTGATACAGATGTTTTTAAAAACCTCCATATAATTGATTTTAATATGGCTTATATGCACCAGTATAATGAAGACTGGCGCATAATTGGGGTGATTACGCCAAGAATTTCATCCACATTAAATGATGGAATACAAAATGGTGATGTATTTTTAAACCTTACCGTGGGCGCTTATAAAGATCAGCAAAATATAGATAATCCCACTAGGTTGGTATTAGGTATTGCTTATAATGCCAGCGTAGCGCTGCGCATTCCTTTACCCGTAATTTATTATGAAAAGAGATTTGATCCTCGTTGGACTTATGTGGTAGGGGCGCCAAAAAGCGGCATGAAATACCACTATAATGAAAAGAGTTTGATTCAGGCAGAATTTATTTTAGATGGCTATTACAGTAATCTCCAAAACAATATAATACTTCCTAATGGGGGTTCAGCAACAGCTATTTCTTCTTCTGCGGCATTGGTTACCTTGGGATACCAATATGCTTTGGGTAAAAATATGTTTTTATATGGGTATTTGGGACATGCGTTATTTCGAGAAGAAGTTTTGCGAGACAATAATAGAAAAATTATAAATACGTTGAATGAGGATCTAGGTTTCTTTCTAAGAACTGGGTTTAGAATAGGACTTTAAAAATTAAGTTTATGCCAAAAATATTAATCATAGAAGACGAAGCAGCCATTAGAAGGGTCTTAGTTAAAATATTATCAGAAGAAAGTAGTACTTACACCGTGGATGAAGCAGAAGACGGACTTAAAGGAATAGAGATTCTTAAAAAAGAAGATTATGACTTAGTGCTATGCGACATTAAAATGCCAAAAATGGATGGCGTTGAGGTGTTGGAAGCCTGCAAAAAAATAAAACCCGAAATCCCGTTTATTATGATTTCTGGGCACGGAGATTTAGATACAGCAGTAAATACGATGCGTTTAGGAGCTTTTGATTATATATCGAAACCACCAGACTTAAATCGGTTATTGACTACAGTTAGGAATGCATTAGACAAAAAAGAATTGGTTGTTGAAAACACAATTCTAAAGAAAAAGGTAAGTAAAAATTATGAAATGGTGGGCGAAAGCGATGCTATCAATGTGATCAAAGACATGATAGAAAAAGTTGCGCCAACAGATGCACGCGTATTAATTACAGGCCCTAACGGTACAGGAAAAGAATTGGTAGCCCATTGGATGCATGAAAAAAGCTTTCGAAATATGGCGCCTTTTATTGAAGTGAATTGTGCTGCAATTCCATCAGAATTAATAGAAAGCGAATTATTCGGACACGTAAAAGGGGCGTTTACTTCTGCCATTAAGGACCGAGCAGGAAAATTTGAAGCAGCTGATAACGGCACCATATTCTTAGACGAAATTGGCGATATGAGTTTGTCCGCCCAAGCAAAAGTATTAAGAGCCTTACAAGAAAGTAAAATATCAAGAGTAGGTTCTGATAAAGATATCAAAGTTAATGTACGCATAATAGCCGCTACAAATAAGGACTTAAAATTAGAAATAGAAGAAGGTAGGTTTAGAGAAGATTTATACCACAGGCTTGCCGTAATTTTGATAAAAGTACCATCACTTAACGATCGAAGAGAAGATATTCCCTTATTAATTGATTATTTTGCAAAAAAAATAGCATTGGAACAAGGTACAGCAACAAAATCATTTTCAGTTAAGGCCATTAGTCTGTTAAAAGACTATGATTGGACAGGTAACATTAGAGAACTTCGGAATGTAGTGGAAAGGCTTATCATTTTGGGCAAACCAGAGATCGATGCTAGTGATGTAAGTCTATTTGCGAATAAATAAAGGCAAAAATCATTTGAACGAAAAAACAGGATCGTAACAATCTAACTTTTTGAGTGCTGCTGTTGCAATGGCTTTTGTTCGTAAATTGTAATATTTTTTACCTTCAGAAAGCTTTTCATTCAGCAATTCATTTTCACAGTTTTTTTGAACCTTTATAAAATACTTTTTAGCTTCCTCGCAATCGTTGATTTCTACTATTCTATCCAAGGAAACTTCAAAATTTCTCAAAGAATTGTCTATAGTTTGCCTTAACTTGTCAATATATATAGCTTTTGAAGCTTTTTCTTGATCATCTATTTTAATATTTAAAGACAATTCATCGTGCTTGTAATTGCTTTGATGTGTATGATGTTGTTCTAATAATTCTAAACTAGTACTTGTGCTTTCTAAAGCTTTATTTAAAAATACTTTAGCCCCATCAATAGTAGAAATTTTTGTAGAATTAATAAGATGCTCTAAAGCTTTCATCAAGTTTTTTGTGGCATAACTGCAATCACAGTCTTTAAGTTTAGTTTTGGTTTTTTCTATGGCATTTATCGCTTTGTAAACTTCAAACTTAGTTTTATTAAAATCGGTTTGAGAAAGGGCTTTTTGAGTTTGTGAAGTAATAAACGCTATGTTAGAACCAACATATTCACAAGCACCATCCTCGCTTTTAAAAGAACAGAATAGAATAAATATAAAAATAAAAAGTATAAAAGGTTTACTTTTCATAGCTTTAGTTTTATTTTAGTAACATTTGGGATGTCATTTAATATAAAGGTAAACATCATGCAGCCCTAAATACATTTTTTTCGATTAACTACTTTTTTGTAAGTTTAAGTAGCTATTTCAAAGCTTTTTTCAATTTTTTAAACCAAATCAAATCGAGTTCATTCAAATATAAATGAAGTATAAGTTATGAAAATTATAGAAACAATACAGAGTGATGATTATAAAATTGATGCGCCTTTTAAATTAAAAAGCAAATCAACCTTAGAAAATTTTGATGCGGATGACGATGCACTGGAAAAAGAATTAGAAAAAGTTCGCCGTGCTTTAGGAGAATTTCAAGATGTATTGTATGCCCACGGTAAATACAGTGTTTTAATGTGTTTGCAGGGCATGGATACTGCGGGAAAGGACAGTTTAATTCGAGAAGTTTTTAAAGATTTTAATGCGCGTGGCGTTGTCGTTTATAGTTTTAAAGTACCAACGGCCTTAGAGTTAAAACACGATTATTTATGGCGGCATTACATTGCGCTTCCCTCAAAAGGTAAGGTAGGTGTTTTTAACCGTACGCACTATGAAAACGTTTTGGTAACAAGGGTTCACCCAGAATATATTATGGCAGAACACATACCGGGAATCCATACCGTAGCAGACATAACAGATAGTTTCTGGGAAAAACGTTTTGAACAGATCAATAATTTTGAAAAACATTTGGCGGATAACGGTACTATAATTTATAAATTCTTTTTAAATGTTTCCAAAGAGGAGCAGCGTGAACGCTTGTTGCGCAGATTGGAGCTAAAAAGGAAAAACTGGAAATTTTCCCCAGGCGATTTAAAAGAGCGAAAATTGTGGGATTCTTATCAAACTTGTTATGAAGACGCCATTAATAAAACATCAAAACCACATGCGCCATGGTTTATAATTCCTGCCGATAATAAAAAAGCGGCACGTTTAATTGTCGCTAAAATTTTATGGCAAGAGTTAACAAAATATAAAGATATTAAAGAACCAGAGCTTGATGATAAAATAAAGGCTAATTTAGAGGACTATAAAAATCAGTTACAAAGCGAAAAATAATGAAGAATTTACTATGCCTACTATTTTTAATAAGTACCTCAATTTTTTCACAAAAAAGTGATGAAGCGCATTTAAAAGCAATTTATGATGCAGCGCTAACTAAGGGTAAAGCCTACGATTGGCTTAATTACCTATCCATACAAATTGGTGGTAGATTATCTGGGTCAGTTCAAGCACAGCAAGCAGTCGATTATACCAAAAAGCAACTAGATGAATTAGGTTTGGACAAAGTCTGGCTGCAACCCGTTATGGTGCCAAAATGGACAAGAGGAATGCCAGAGTTTGCTTACTTAGAAACAAAACCAGGGGTTACTATTGATATGCCTATTTGTGCGCTTGGAGGTTCTGTAAGCACACCCGTTTTTGGTTTAAAGGCGAATATTGTAGAAGTTAAAAGTTTAGATGATTTGTCCATTTTAGGCCGACAACGCTTAGAAGGTAAGATTGTTTTTTTTAATAGGCCTATGGACCCTACCATTATCAATACTTTTGATGCTTACTCCGGTTGTGTAGATCAACGCTATTCAGGTGCGGCGGAGGCCTCAAAATATGGTGCAGTAGGCATTATTGTTAGGTCTATGACGCTTCGTCTTCACAATTTGCCACATACAGGTGCTATGAGTTATGGCGATATTCCTGTTGCAGAGCGTATTCCGGCCGCAGCTATCAGTACAAAAGCGGCAGATTTATTAAGTGTATCGATAAGTCTGGATCCTGATGTTAATTTTTATTTCAAGCAAAACTGTCAACAATTAGAGGATGTACCATCTTTCAATGTCATCGGAGAAATAAAAGGGACTACCTATCCCGATGAAATTATTGTTGTTGGCGGACATTTAGATTCTTGGGATTTAGGTGATGGCTCGCACGATGATGGGGCTGGTTGTGTGCAAAGTATGGAAGTTTTGAATTTATTTAAAGAAATAGGCTACAAGCCTAAGCGAACCATACGAGTGGTTTTATTCATGAACGAAGAAAATGGACTTAGGGGCGGCAATAAATATGCTGAAATCGCTAAAAATAAGAAAGAAAATCACATTTTCGCTTTAGAAAGTGATGCAGGGGGTTTTACACCAAGAGGTTTTTCATTTGACGGTTCTGACGCAAATTTTGATAGAATAGCGCAATGGAAATCTTTATTCGAACCTTATTTAATACATGTTTTTGTTAAAGGTGGAAGTGGTGCCGACATAAGCCCATTAAAAAGCGATAAAATTGTTTTAGCAGGACTCCAACCAGATTCCCAGCGCTATTTTGATCATCACCACGCCGCTAATGATACCTTTGAACATGTAAATAAAAGAGAGTTAGAACTGGGGGCTGCGACCATGACAAGTCTTATTTATTTAATAGATAAATATGGAATTTTGCCCGATTAAATTATTTGTTTGCCGTCCGCTAAAGCATTACTTTTAAACAAAATCTTAGAGTGTTAAATAACTTTTATTAATTTTAAATTCTTAAAACTCAATAAATGAAAAACAAATTCTTAATTACAATGCTCAGTATTTGTCTTTTTTATTCTTGTAAAAACGAGAAATCAGCAAAAGCACAAGAACCAGCAAGAGGTATTATTTTGGCAAATATGGATACTACCGTAAGTCCTAAAACTAATTTTTATGAATACGTAAATGGCAACTGGTTAAAAAATACTAAAATTCCTGATGATAGATCTTCTTGGGGTGGTTTTAGCGTTTTAAGAAAATCTACAGATGACGATGTGCTAAAAATTATTGCAAAAGCAAAAGAAAGTAATAAGTACGCCGCTTCAACTGATCAAGCAAAAGCACTTTTTATCTTTGATTCTAAATTAGATACTATTGCAAGAAATCAAATAGGTATTCAACCTTTGCAGCCAACACTTGATGCGATTAAAAATGTAAAGAGTATTTATGAATTGCAAACTTTGTTAGCTACTAATCCCGCGGCAAGTTCACCGTTTATTGGGATAAGTACTTTTGCCAATTTAGGCAATAGTAAAATGAATGCTGTTTATCTGGGTGAGAACGCTTTGGGATTACCAGATCGTGATTATTATTTAGATCAGGATTCAAAATCTAAAGAAATCCGTGAAAAATATGTTGAACATATTGCTAAAATGCTTCAATTTATAGGAGAAGATGCTGAAAAAGCGAAAACAGCCGCCGTAAAAATTTTAGCTATGGAAACAACTTTAGCAGCGCCAAGACTGGACAAAGTGGAGAGTCGTGATGCACGTAATTTTAATAATCCTAAAACTATACAAGAGGCTCAGAGCCTAATTTCTTCTATGAATCTTAAAAAGTTGATGGATGATATGGGCATAAAAAAACAAGTTGACACGCTTATTGTAACGCAACCTAAGTATGTTGAGGCATTAGATGTTTTTTTAAAGAAAACACCATTAGAAGATATAAAAATGCTTGTAACTTGGAATACTTTTAATAATGCTGCTGGAAAATTATCAACCAAAATTGAAACGGTTGATTGGGAGTTCTACAGCAAATATTTAAGTGGAGATCAAAAGCAAAGACCAGCAGATGAAAGAGCTTTAGCCATGGTGAATAATACTGTTGGGGAAGCCCTTGGAAAATTGTATGTTGATGAAATGTTTCCTCCGGAAGCAAAAGCAAAAGCGGAAACCATGATTAAAAATATCATCTCGGCTTTTCAAACTCGTATTAAAAAATTAGATTGGATGAGTGATTCAACTAAATTAAAAGCGGTAGAAAAGTTAGATAAGTTTACCGTTAAAATTGGGTATCCAGATAAATGGGAAGACTACTCAAGCATGCAAGTTACTAAAAACAATAGCTATTTTGATAATATGACGGCTGTTCAGAAATGGGGACAGGCTAAAAACATTTCAAAAATTGGCGAACCTGTAGATCGTACCGAGTGGGGTATGTCACCACAAACTGTAAACGCTTATTTTAATCCTTTAAACAATGAGATTGTTTTTCCAGCCGCCATTTTACAACCACCGTTCTATGACTATTTAGCTGATGATGCTGTAAATTATGGTGGAATAGGTGCGGTAATTGGTCACGAAATTTCACATGCTTTTGATGATAGCGGCTCTCGTTTTGATGCAAATGGAAATCTTTCTAATTGGTGGACTGAGGAAGATTTATTAAAATTTACCGCTCGCAGCGGTGCTTTAGCAACTCAATATGATAAAATAGAAGTTTTAGATAGTGTTTTTATCAATGGTAAATTTACCTTAGGCGAAAACATTGGTGATCTTGGTGGCGTTTTAGGTGCTTATGATGGTTTACAACAATTTTTTAAAGAGAATGGTAAACCAGATCCTATTGATGGTTTTACTGCAGAGCAACGTTTTTTTATGTCTTGGGCAACCGTTTGGCGAACCTTATCTAGAGAAGATGCCCTTAGAACACAAATTAAAACAGATCCGCACTCTCCAGGCCGTTATAGAGCAACGCAACCATTGCAGAATATAGATGCTTTTTATGAAGCTTTCGATATTCAGCCAAGTGATAAAATGTATTTGGCACCAGAAGAGCGCGTTAGAATATGGTAATTAAATTTAAATAATTACCCAGTGGCCGCGCCTCGTGGATGATTGATTTTAAGAAATTTTTTATTTTAAATATTTATGAAAAGAGCCTATTTTGGCTCTTTTTTAGTTCAAATAAAACAGGGGAAAACAATACCATTTACCATTTTAAATTACGGTAATAAAATGCGTCTTTTCCCTTTCTATTACAAATTAAAAAAAAAGTTTAAATAAGGCTATGCTTTGTTTTTCAATATCATATTAAGAAAAAATCCATCATTTTCTTTTGTAGTAATTTCAAACAATAACTGTTATAAACTATTTTCTAAGCCAAAACAAACCTGTACCTTTGCACTTCATTAAAATAATAAAGCATGAAAGACGGGATATACGCAAAATTTAATACTTCAAGAGGAGAAATTCTAGTTAAACTTACTCACGATAAAACCCCAGGTACCGTAGGTAATTTTGTTGCCTTGGCAGAGGGAAATATGGAGAATAAGGCCAAAGCACAAGGAAAACCATATTATGATGGCTTAAAATTTCATAGGGTAATCCCTGATTTTATGATACAGGGTGGTTGTCCACAAGGTACAGGAACAGGAGATGCTGGCTATAAATTTGATGATGAGTTTCATGTAGAACTAAAACATGACGGGCCAGGTGTTTTATCTATGGCAAATTCAGGGCCAGGTACAAACGGAAGTCAATTTTTCATAACGCATATTGCAACCCCTTGGTTGGATAATAAGCACACTGTTTTTGGTCATGTTGTTGAAGGACAAGCTATTGTTGATGCCATTAAACAAGGTGATAAAATAGATTCTCTAGAAATTGTAAGGGTAGGGGCTGAGGCCGAAAAATGGAATGCAATAGAAGTATTCAGAACTTTTGAAGGTTCAAGAGCTAAAAGAATTGCGGATGAAAAAGCGAAGCATACCGCGGAATTAGACAAAGTAGCTGCTGGTTTTGAAGAGACGCCTAGTGGTTTACGATATAAAATAATTCAAAAAGGGACTGGTAAAAAAGCGGAAGCCGGAATGAAAGTTACCGTTCATTATGAAGGATCTCTATTAAACGGAACTGTTTTTGACTCCTCTTACAAAAGAAAAGACCCGATTGAATTTCAAGTAGGTATAGGTCAAGTAATTGCTGGATGGGATGAAGGTATTTGTTTGCTACAAGTAGGGGATAAAGCACGTTTTGTAATCCCTTCTGATTTGGGTTACGGTAGTGCAGGTGCTGGAGGAGTTATTCCACCAGATGCCATCTTAATTTTTGATGTGGAATTAATGAAGTTAGGATAGTTATCAATAATATACTTAAAATATAAAAGGGTTACAATTTTTTGTAACCCTTTTATATTTTAGATCTTTTATTAACACTAACAACTAAAAGCAGGGTATTTACTGCCACCAAAACCATGAGAATACTAAAAAATGTTATCATAAATTTATCCAATTAGACAGGGATTATAGTTAAAGAACATTTGTCGAGCATAAAACCCTACTTTAAGGGCAATCATCTTCTGGCTCTTTTGGAGTTAACACTTAGAAGTAATAAGGCCAAATTAACGATGATTAACAGGAGTAAAATACCAAAGAAAGTTTGCATATATTCAGTTTTAGGCTAAGTAAGTAATTATATGGGGAACATATTATACCTTATAGATGCTATATACGTTAAATAGTTGCGTCGCAGCACTGTAAAAAATGTGCTTTTTTTGGATTATTTTTTGTCAGATCCCTGTTTGTAAGCCTTTAGAGGCTTTTTTATTTTCTAAAATCCTTTTATTCTTATGAGTAATGTAAGTAAAAAGTGGGGGTAGCCTTTAATTGTCGCTTTTTTTTAATAGTGTGGTTCAGCAAAAAAAATTAATGAAATAAAAAAGCCCAACTAGATGGTTGGGCTTCTAAACAAAAAAAAGTTGTTACGTATGTATTATAGTACTTTTACATTTACTGCGTTCAATCCTTTTTTACCTTGTTGTAGTTCAAATTCTACAACATCACCTTCGCGAATTTCATCGATTAAACCAGAAATGTGTACAAAGTGATCTTCGCTTGAGCCATCTTCAGTGATAAATCCAAAACCTTTTGAATCATTGAAGAATTTTACTGTTCCTTTATTCATTATAATATATTAAAAAAATTAATTAAAGCACAAAGGTAATATATTTAATTTTAACATTTTGATTTTTTGAGAGTTATATTTTAAAAATACAAACGTAGCAAATAAAATTAACCAAGATACCTTTTAAAATTTCAAAACCTGTTGCTTTAAATTGAGCTTATAATCTTTTTTAAGCTTTCGACGGGTCTGGTGTCATACGTAAATATGGCTTAATTTCTTCTACACCTTTTGGGAATAATTTTTTAGCATCTTCTGTTGCGATAGCTGGGCTAACTACTACTTCTTCGCCATTTTTCCAGTTGGCAGGGGTGGCTACTTTATAATTTGCTGTTAGTTGTAAAGAGTCAATAACTCTCAACAATTCATAAAAATTACGACCTGTTGACGCAGGGTAGGTGAGCATTAGTTTTACTGTTTTATCAGGAGCTACGATGAATACCGAACGTACGGTTAAAGTACTATTTGCATTAGGGTGAATCATATCATATAAATCAGACACTTTTCGGTCTTCATCGGCTATAATCGGGAAGTTCACCTTAGTATTTTGAACTTCGTTAATATCCTTAATCCATTCTGCATGAGATGCGGTACCATCAACACTCAAAGCAATCATTTTAACATTTCTTTGGTCGAATTCACCTTTAAATTTTGCCGCAGTACCTAATTCTGTTGTACAAACGGGCGTAAAGTCTGCTGGATGTGAAAATAAAATTCCCCATCCATCTCCTAAATAGTCATAAAAATTTATCATCCCCATAGAACTATCTGCTGTAAAGTCGGGGGCTATATCACCTAATCTAATTGTAGCCATTGTAATTTGTTTTTAGCGTTAAAATTAATATCCTATAAAATTAGTAGATTATATTAAGACAAGAGCAATTTTCAGGTTAAATATCTATTAATTTTTTTTAATTTTAAGCTATGAATAAAGATTTACAATATCCGATAGGCATCTATAAGAAACCATCAAATCTTAGCTCCGATTTGCTTCAAGAGTGTATAACTGATTTGGCAGAATTACCTGATCGTTTAAATGAATTGGTGGCTCATTTATCCGAAGTGCAATTAAATACGCCCTACCGCCCAGAAGGTTGGACGCTTAGGCAGTTAGTGCATCATATCGCAGATAGCCACCATCATAGTTATAGCCGTTTTAAATGGGCACTTACAGAAAATTCACCAGTTATAAAAGCTTATGACGAAAAAAGTTGGAGTAATCTTTTTGACGCTGAAACTGCTCCTATTGAGCTTTCTCTATTGTATTTAAAGGCCTTGCATACTAAATTAGTCTATTTATTAAAGGGTTTATCGGATAGCGATTTGCAAAAAAACTATATACATCCTGACGATCCAAAAAATCCTGTTTCGGTGGCTGAAAACATTGCTAAATATGCGTGGCATGGCAAGCATCATTTAGCACATATTCAAGGCTTAATTGATCGTGAAGGTTGGAGATTTTAGTTTGCTTAAATTTTACTTTTTAATTATTTCTAATGATGCTTTCTTTTTTGTCAGGTAAAGATTTTTTTACTCTTTTGGATGCTGGCAATCTAAAAAATTTCAGCTTTTAGGCATCTGAATTAATCTCTAGCTATAAAAATTAGAAGGTATCTAGGTTATAAACATATTTAAGAAATTTTTTATTTCCACTTTATATTACATCCCATACTTGGTTTTTGATCTGTAGTTATAGGAATATTGGCCAGCACATTATCCATAGCATTTGTCAAGTCAATCCCTGTTAGTGGTTTACCATTGCCAGGTCTTGAATCGTCTAATTGGCCGTGATATGCCAAATTTAAATTATCATCAAACAGATATACATCAGGGGTGCATGCCGCATTATAAGCTTTGGCTACATTTTGTGTGGCATCAAATAAATACGGAAATGGGTATTGCTCACTTATAGCTACTTGTTTCATAAAATGTGGACCATCTTGCAGATAAGTCTCAATATCATTACTAGAAATCGCTACGAATGAAATTCCCTTTTTTTGATAGGTTAAGGCCACTTTTGCCAGTATAGGATTTACATGAATCACATAGGGACAATGATTACAAATAAATAGGATTACAGTACCTTTTTTGCCTTTTAAATCATTTAAATATAAGCGCTTATCGCTTGCGGTATCCATTAAATTAAAATCAGGCGCTTTTGTGCCTAAAGGCAGCATATTACTTGGTGTTAAAGCCATTTTTTTTGGTTTATTCCCCTAAAGTTATTCGAAATTTCAAGAATCTTAGCTAATTTTACTAATGAATTTTTAAATTGGTCCACTAAATTAAAATTAAAATATGGAAACGATAGGCTGGTCAGATTTTGAAATTGTCGATATGCGAGTAGGAACTATTATCGCCGCACACGATTTCCCAAAAGCTAAACATCCAGCGTATAAAGTAGAGATTGATTTTGGTGCTGAAATCGGAATTAAAAAAACATCAGCTCAAATAACGGCTTTATATAACCTTGATGATTTGATTGGTAAGCAAGTAATTGCTGTTATAAATTTTCCTAAGAAACAAATTGCTAATTTTATGAGTGAATGTCTTATCTTAGGGGCAGTTGACGGTAAAAAAGTTACTTTATTGCAACCTAATTTACCCGTAGAAAACGGACTTAAAATAGCCTAATAGTTTGTCAGACACACTTATAGATAGTATCCATATCAACTTTAATAAAGAATCGCTTTGGGCTTTAAATGCGGCTTTAGGCTTGGTAATGTTTGGAATCGCCTTAGAGATTTCTATCTCAAATTTTAAGGAACTCTTAAAAAAACCAAAGCCCATTTTTGTTGGAGTACTGAGTCAGTTTATTTTATTACCTGCACTTACTTTTTTATTGGTTTTAGCCATAAAGCCTTTACCGAGCGTTGCTTTGGGAATGATTATGGTTGCCGCTTGTCCTGGAGGTAATATTTCAAATTTTATTACGCATATAGCCAAAGGCAATAGTGCGCTGTCTATTTGCTTAACAGCAGTTGCCACTTTACTGGCGATATTTATGACTCCCTTGAATTTAGAATTTTGGAGTTCTTTGTATCCACCTACAGCAATAATTTTAACCGAAGTTGCTATTGAGCCATTAGCGATGATCGAACTCGTTTTTATATTACTTGGAATACCACTTATTGCAGGAATGTTAGTGAATTATTATTTTCCATCATGGGCTAAAAAAGTGGCGAAAGTTTTAAAATTTGCATCGCTTGTGTTTTTTGTAGTCTTAATATTTATCGCCTTATATGCCAATAGGATTATTTTTTTTGACTACGTTCTGTATGTTTTTTGGATTGTAGTGCTTCATAATTTAGTGGCATTTTTAACAGGTTTCTCCATCGCAAAAGTTTTTAGTTTGTCATCGGAAAATACAAAAACCATCACTATTGAAACTGGAATACAGAATTCGGGCTTAGGACTTTTGTTGATTTTTACTTTTTTTGATGGGCTAGGCGGTATGGCATTGCTTACCGCTTTTTGGGGTATTTGGCATTTGGTTTCGGGTTTACTGTTAGCTACTTTTTGGAGTTCTAAAACTTTAATTGATAAAAAGGAACTAGCTTGAAAAACTTAGTTTATAAAATTGTTAGAGGAGGCCTTAAAGGTTTATTACACCTTTACTTTGGAAAAATTATAGTAAAAGGTTTAGAAAATGTACCAAAAAACAAACCTGTTTTGTTTTTATCTAACCATCAAAACGCTTTTTTGGATACCATTTTAATAGGAACAGATTGTGGTAGAACGCCTTTTTTTTTAACTAGGGCAAGTGTTTTTAAAAATGGAATTTTAAAATCGGTTTTTAAGTATTTTAAAATGATTCCGATTTATAGAATTAGAGACGGTATAAGTTCACTAAAAAATAATGAGGAAACTTTTAAGGCCTGCAGCCAATTGCTAATTGCCAAAGAAGCCTTAGTTATTTTTCCTGAGGGTAACCATAATTTAAGGCGCAGGATAAGACCACTAAGTAAAGGGTTCACACGGATTTTATTTTTGGCTTTAGAAAAGCAGTCAGATTTAGAAATTTATTTAGTTTCTGTGGGTGTAAATTACAGGAATGCAGCAAAATTCCCTGATAGCGCTGCCATTTACTATGGAAAACCTATTCGCATACAAGAATTCTATAGTCCAGAAGACCTTCAAGAAAGTAAAAATCTAGTCATAAAAAAAGTTTCTGATGCTTTAAAAACACTCACCACCCATATTGAAAATGATGAAGAATATGAGGCTATTACTAACAAATTGGAAACTTTTGGTGCCGATTTTTTACAACCAAAAAAGGTAAATGCAAGTTTGATTTCTCTTGAAAAAATATCTAAAATTCCAGAAGTAAAGACTACCAAAAGTTGGTTTAATACCCTGAGTAATCTTATTGTTTTTACTTTAAGTCTGCCAGTTATACTATTATGGCGTCAACGATTTAAGCCAAAAATAAAAGAACCAGAATTTATAAGTACCATGCGTTTTGTATTTTCAATAGTTATTTTTCCAATATACTTCCTTTTATTATTTGTGCTGTTCAGTTTTTTATGGAATACACTCTTGGCTTTACTGTTAATTGCTATTATTTTTTCATTCAATCTGGGATATACCAAGTGGAGCTAAATAAAATTTCACCAAATAATGAGTTCATTTTTGAAAGTAGATTTATCGAAAAAAATGAAATATATAGTTTCTATAATTTTTATAGAACCTAAATTAAGTCGGTATGAATATTAAATAGTGCTAAGAATTTACCATTTTACGCTTTAACTCTTGACTTTTCTCAGCCACCCTATACTTCATACTTCTGCAGCAATTCGATTGTGGTATATTCTAGTGCTTTTTCATGTGTGGCTTCGAGAATTACGAAAGGAGCTTTACCCGCGCGTTCTGCTTCTAACCAACGGGAAATACATAAGCACCATTTGGAACCTGGTTTTAAACCAGGAAAACTCCATTGCGGAATGGGCGTTGACAGGTCGTTTCCCCGAGATTTCGTAAAATCTAAAAATTCTTGAGTTACTACAGCGCAAAGAACGTGAGTGCCTGAGTCTTCTTGAATAGTACGGCAAAATCCGTCTCTAAAATATCCCGTTGCTGGCTCAGTACAGCACGGCTGTAAAGCCGTGCCGAGTACATTTAATAGATTGCTTTTTTGCATGGCATCAAATTACTGAATTAGATTTTTTTTATTTTGACAACAGTTATTTTTATTGAGTTCTTACATCATTTTTCCAAAGAAAATTGCGTTCATTAACAATTTGTTAGTCCCATACCAAAAGGCCCTGAAATTGGTGTTATCGGTAAAAATGACAACTTTACCTTTCCCTAAACTTTGCACTTGAAATGGAACACTATTTTTTAATAATTTAAGTTTCTCCTCAGCGATATAGCCACTAAGCAAGGGATCGTTTGTATATTGAATAGGATTGTTAAAACTGTTTTTATGAGCTTCGATAAAAATATTACTATCTCTAAATAAGGGTAAATGATTGTTTTTATACCCAAAATTTATTGGGTGAGATCTATCTATTTCAGAATCAAAAATGGCTCCGCCAGTAACCTGTGCCCCAAAAAATTTCTCTTTTTGCTCAAAACTTATATTTTTAGCCACTAGCGTATCTTTCTTAAATTTTAGGCCTATAAATTCGTTTTTATTTAGCCATTCTGTAGCGCCTAAATATCCAATTACGGTTCCGCCATCTTTAACCCAAGTTTTCAATTTTTCTGCTCCAGCTTTATCTAAACCACCATTGGTATTGGGTATTATAATAGCGGTGTAACGGTCTAATGTGGTTCTGCTAAAATAATCGGCGTCTAATTTTGTGAGTTTTATATCATAACGTTGATCAAATAAATGCCAAATTTCACCAGCATCATTGGAGTTCATGCCATTGCCGACCAGTAAAGCAACTTCTTGTTTTTTTAGGGTTTCGAAACCACCACTTCCTAAATCTATTCCAACCGTGTGCCCTGTGCCAACAGAAATAATATCAATAGCACTTTCTTGAGCAATCGTTGACAAAAAGGTATGTAATGCAGTCGCATCTATATCTTGATTTTGAACGGGTATAATGATAGTACCATAATCATAGGATTTGCCATCAAGAGTAAAAGGTGTTTTACCTACTTTAACACGAATACCTTTATTTAAAATAGCATTTAATGCTTTTGGCGTGTAATATTCGTGCCACTCGAACAAATAAGCGTAGTTTGTTTTTTCTCCGATACTTCCTTTTAACGGGGCTAAGCTGGTAATTTCGCTGCCAATATTGCCAAAGGCGTTAACTTCTTCATAGTCAAGGTTAAAAGCTAAAGGAAAAGTCCAAGCGGAAATGTCATAAAAAAGGCTATCTGTAAATGTGGTTCTTTTTTCGAACATCGCCTTTATCAGTCGGGTATTTCTCTGATTCAATGGAACAACATAACTATTTTCTTTCTTAAAATTTTTACCATTTACGGTGGCATCACTAGACAAACTATTGAATTTAATTTTCTGCCGTTCTAAGATTTCCGCTAAATGCCAAGCTTTAGCAGCATCTTTGCTATCTCCGAAAATAATGGATTTAGTTTTGTTTTTCTCAGCTTCTAGGGCAGCATCTTTATAAAACTGTTGTTGGTATTTTAAAATTTTCACACGCATTGCTTGACCAGCTTCAATGGTCGAAAGTGCCGTTGCGAATTGGTTGCGAATGGTAAATGGAAAAGTTAAAATTCCGTTATCGCTTTCTTGAATGTGTCCACGAGAACTAGCTTGTTCGAATAAAATGCCTATACTGCCATTTAAATCAGGGAAAGTTGAACCTTTTCCGTAATAATAATCATCATAATCTTCTTCTGAATAATATAAAGAACCTATTTTATCTAAAGCTTTTGAATGATAAGTACCTATTTCAGCCGTAAGTTCTTGATTTATTTTTGGTGTTAAAGGATGCACTCTACTTGGTTCTCCTGGTTGAAAGAAAAAGGTAGAATTAGTGCCCATTTCATGATGATCTGTTAAAATATTTGGCATCCAATTGTGAAAGGTGATAATACGAGCCCTACTTTCAGGCAGTTGCACCGGAAGCCAATCCCTGTTCATATCAAACCAATAATGATTGGTTCGCCCGCCTGGCCAAACTTCACGATATTCTCTATCATTCCCATCAGGGTTTAAGTTATCGCTTTTGTGCATATTGGCCCAGTAGGCAAAACGCTGCAAACCGTCTGGGTTAAATGAAGGGTCTAATAAGATTACTGTACTATTTAAAATTGCTTCTATTTCTGGACCTTCTGCTGCAGCCAAATAATAGGCGTAGGCCAATGCAGCGTTTGAACCGCTAGGCTCGTTGCCATGAATAGAAAAACCTTGATACACCACTATGGGCATATTACTAACATCTGTACTATTGCCTTCTTTTGTGCTGATAGCCAAATGATTTTTCTGAATTTGTGTGATGTTCTGTTGGTTTTTTGGCGACGTTATCGTTAGTAAAAGCAGCGGCCTATCTTCAAAGGTTTTTCCGCGATTTTCAATAGTAATTCTGTCGCTGGTTTTGGCTAAAGCCTGCATATAATACACCAATTTATCGTGTGTAACATGCCATTGACCAACTTCATGCCCAATAATATCGGCAGGTTTCGGGATGTCTTTATTATAACTAATGTTTTGGGGTAAATAATAATCTAAGCTTAACTTATCTTGTGCTTGTAATGAAAGGCAGATAAGGGTAATAAGGCAGAATAGTTTGTTTTTCATCATCGTTTGGTTTTTATAATGGCATAAAAATAAAAAACGACTCCTAATTAAAAGAGCCGTTAACATTTAATTTAAGAAATTAACATTTTAAATATCATCAAAACTTAGGTCTGTAAAACTATCTTTTGAAGTGGAAGGCGTCTCGTGATCTTCGTCTTCGTCCTTTTTAAAGTCTTTTTGATGACGCTCAGAAATAACTTCCTCGCCTTTTTCATTGACAATATAATCCATCATTTCATCTAAATTTTCTTTAAAAGGAGTAAAATCTTCTTTGTAAAGATAAATTTTGTGCTTTTTGTAATGAAAAGACCCGTCATCATGTGTAAACTTTTTACTTTCGGTTACTGTTAAATAGTAATCACCTGCTTTGGTACTTCTAACATCAAAAAAATAAGTTCTTCTTCCAGCTCTCAAAACTTTCGAATAAATCTCTTCCTGATCCATTGCATCTTTTTCTGCCATGTTTATAATCGTCTATAGTTAATGATCTTGTGTAATGTCAAAAGTGGAAAAAAAAAGCTAATCTAACAACATTTTTCTAGTTTTCTTTATCTAAAAGTTGGTCGTTATAGAGTTCTTTGTAGTAACCAGTCGTTTCCATTAGCGTATTATGCGCTCCTGACTGTATTATATTTCCTTCTTTTAAGATAATAATTTTATCAGCATTCTTTGCAGAAGACACCCTATGGCTAACAATTAAAGTGGTTCTATTAATGGCAGCATTTTTTAAATTATTTAAGATTTTTTCTTCGGTTTCAGTGTCAACCGCTGAAAGACAATCATCAAACAAATATATTTTTGGATCTTTTATTAAAACTCTTGCAATTGAAACGCGCTGTTTTTGTCCACCACTAAGCGTAATGCCTCTTTCTCCAAGAATCGTTTCATATTGTTTGCTAAATTCCATAATATTTTTATGTACTACGGCTTGTTTTGCAACGTCGACAATTTCATCATCTGTGGCATCAATTTTACCAAATTTGATATTATTTTTTATAGTTTCAGAAAACAAAAAAGCATCCTGCGGTACAGCGCCTATGCTGCTTCTTAGGCTATTTAGGTTTAGATTTTTAATAGGAATGTCATCAATTAATATTTCGCCAGAAGTAACATCATACAAACGTGCCACTAAATCAAGAATAGTAGATTTTCCAGAACCAGTTTTGCCAATAAAAGCAACTGTTTCCCCTTTTTCTATAATGAAAGAGATATTTTTTAAGGCCGTTATTTCCGTGTCTTCGTAGGTAAAAGTAACATTTTTAAATTCTATTTTTCCCTCGATAGGTGTTGGTTCGCTCACTTCATTTTTAATGGAGGGTAAAATATTTAGAAATTCGTTAATTCTTTTTTGAGAGGCTTCGGCACGTTGCACGATCGAGGTTAACCAGCCAATAACAGCAACAGGCCAAGTCAACATGTTTACGTAAATAACAAATTCTGCAATGACGCCAATAGAATTTATTTCGCCATTGATATACTGTTTGCCTCCAATATAAATGACAAAAACATTGCTGATACCAATCAATAACACCATCAACGGGAAAAACCAAGCATTAACTCTCGCCAAATCCATGCTTTTAATTTTGCCTTCATTGGCTAAATCTTTCAGTTCCTGATTTATTTTTGGCTCTAAACCGTAGGCTTTAATAACGGAAACTCCCGAAAACGATTCTTGCGTAAACGTGGATAGTTTTGATAAAAACTGCTGCACAATAGTACTTCGTTGGTGAATAACTTTGCTTATTTTATAAATTAAGACAGATAAAATAGGCAAGGGAATTAAAGTGTAAGCCGCCAAAACAGGGGCGTTGATAAACATAATGGGAATAATACAAGCAAATAAGGTAATGGTATTGATGCCGTACATTAAGGCTGGACCTGCATAATTACGAACCTCGCTCACATCCTCACTAATCCGATTCATGAGATCGCCTGTTCTGTTTTTTTTATAAAAATTTAGGTTCAAAAGTAGGTAATGGTCAAAAACTTCATTCTTTAAATCGTACTCAATGTATCTTGATACTTTGATAATGGTTTGTCGCATTAAAAATGTAAAAAGTGCTGCCAGTAATGCTGTCCCAACAATAACCAAAATATTTTCTAGTAGCAATTCTTTCGCCTCAGATTTTGGGATGAGTTCTTTTCCGTAATCTTCAACTACTTTAATTGATTTTTTTACATAAGAAGGCGTAACTAATGAAAATATTCTAGCAATAATGGTAATAAATAATCCTAGAAGTAATTGGGTGCCATATTTTTTTAAATATTTATTGATATATTTTAATTCCTTCATTGCTATTTTCTTCTGACGCTTCTAATTTTATAAAACAATTCTGCAAAGATAGCTGTTTGCCATAAAATCAAAAGAACATAATACTAATTTAAGATATAATAGAAAGGCTTAGGTACTATTAAAAATATAATATTACTTTTGCGCCTTTAAGTTTAACTATTTAAGTTCTTTAAAAATGCTTACAAGAAGGCACGTGCGAGTAAAAGTAATGCAGAGTATTTACGCATTAACACGTTCTAATGATGATTCCTTAGAAAAACAACAGAAGTTTTTAAAGTTCAGTATAGAAAATACCTACGCGTTGTATTTACTGATGCTAAGTTTGATTAAAGAAATACATGCTTTAGCCAAAGACCAGGTTAAACTTGCTTCAAACACTTACCTTACAAACGCAACCGATAGTTTTCCTGATAAAGAGAAGTTTATCAACAATAAATTTTTGAAACTTATTGTGGAGAATAATTCTTTTACCGAGGAATTAAACCGAAGAAAACTTAACAACTGGTATCTTAATGACGAATATGTAAAACTTTTATATAGGGAGATTGTAAATAGCGATTCTTATAAAACCTATATGACAACGAAAGATTCCAGTTTTGAAGAAGACAAACAATTTGTTATGGATCTTTATAAAAACAGCATCGCCCCCAATGATAAAATTTACGATTATTTTGAGGACGATAAACTCACTTGGATAGACGATATTCCGCTTGTAAATACCTTTATTTTAAAATTATTTAAAAAAGTAAAACCCAATGTTTTGGAATCTTATTTTTTACCAGAATTGGTAAAAGATGAAGAGGATTTAATTTTTGCGAACCGACTTTTGACAAAAACTTTGTTGAATAACGAAGCTTTAGTAAAAGAAATTCAAGTAAAAACGCCTAATTGGGACAAAGACCGAATTGCTGATATTGATGCCATACTTTTGAAAATGGCGATTACTGAGTTGTTGCACTTTCCATCTATCCCAGAAAGGGTTACTATTAATGAATATTTAGAACTTGCCAAAGAATACAGCACTCCAAAAAGTAGCACTTTTATCAACGGAATTTTAGATAAATTGGTGAAAGAATATCAAAAGGAAGGAAAACTTAATAAATTAGGAAGAGGCTTATTATAAATATTGTTTATTTTTGCTGAAATTTTAAAACTTTAAACAGTTATGAAAAAAATAGTGATCACATTAAATCTTTTATTAGTTGCTGTGTTAGTTTCTTGTAAAGAAGATGCTACGAGCAAAATTAATAATTCAAATGTTCAAGTAGCAGAGCAAAGAGATGCTGATGCTAAAAAAATTCCGGTAATGACTTTTGATAAAACCGTGCATGATTTTGGTACTATTGCAGCAAATGCGGCTCAAGAAACCTTATTCAAATTTACCAATACAGGTAATGCGCCTTTAGTTATCACGGATGCTACAAGTACTTGTGGTTGTACAGTCCCTGAAATACCAAAAGCACCAATAGCTCCAGGAGAATCAGGAGAATTGTTGGTGAAATTTAATGGAGCAGGCGCAAATGCTGTTTCTAAAATTGTTACGGTAACAGCCAATACAGCTAAAGGAACGGAGCAATTAACCATTAAAGCATTTGTTACACCACAAGATGGATTGCCTGTTGGCCCATTAAGACAATCATAATAAAAAATCATGTTAGAACAATATCCATTTTTACCATTAATTGCCATATTTATAGTTTTTTACTTTTTTATGTTGGCACCGCAAAGAAAACGTCAAAAGCAGGAAAAAAAGTTTGCTGAAGAGTTAAAGAAAGGCGACAGAGTAATAACCAAAAGCGGAATGCACGGAAAAATAGTGGAGTTAGGTGAAAAAGACGCCTCTTGTGTTATCGAAACCATGGCCGGTAAAATAAAATTTGAACGTTCAGGTTTATCAATGGAAATGAGTTCAAAATTGAATGCTCCAGCAGTGATAGAGAAAAAGTAATTTCAAAAATATTCCTATAAAAAAGCACCTTACTTTTAGGTGCTTTTTTGGTTAAATGGTAAATGTTATAAAAAGGCTGTTTTATGCTTTTACTTTTTCTGCAGTAAGCTCACAAATTTTTACAATAACTTTTACAGCACTTTGCATACTTTCTACAGGAACATACTCATATTTACCATGAAAGTTATGCCCACCTGCAAAAATGTTAGGGCAAGGTAAGCCCATAAAACTCAATTGAGAACCGTCAGTACCACCACGAATAGGTTTAATAATCGGTGTAATCTGTAAAGCCTCCATAGCTTCTTTGGCAATTTCAACAATATGAAAAGCGGGTTCTACTTTTTCTCGCATATTAAAATACTGGTCTTTAATGTCGGTTTTTATATTGCTGCCATAAATAGCATTTAAATCAGCTCTTATTTTTTCTAAAAGCGCTTTGCGTTCTACGAATTTTTCTTTGTCGTGATCCCGAACAATCAGTTCAATTTTAGCGTTTTCAATGGTTCCAGAAATATGGTGCACGTGAAAAAAACCTTCTCTACCTGTTGTTTTCTGTGGAACTTCAGCTGCTGGTAATAGCGCCATAAATTCCTGCGCGATGCTGATGGCATTTATCATTTTATTTTTCGAATAACCGGGGTGTACACTTTTGCCTTTAATGGTTATTTCTGCACTGGCTGCATTAAAATTTTCGTATTCTAATTCGCCAATTTGGCTGCCGTCCATGGTATAAGCCCAGTCTGCCCCAAATTTATGAACATCAAATTGATGCGCTCCTCTCCCAATTTCTTCATCAGGCGTAAAAGCAACTTTTACAGTGCCATGCGATATTTCGGGATTTTGAATTAAATATTCCATCGCCGTAATAATTTCAGTAATTCCGGCTTTATCATCAGCACCTAAAAGCGTTGTACCATCTGTAGTAATTAAAGTCTGACCTTTATATAAAAGCAAATCCTCGAAATAATCAGGGGATAAAATAATATTTTCTTCCTGGTTAAGTACGATGTCTTTTCCATCGTAATTTTCAATGATTTGCGGCTTTACATTCGTACCTGAAAAGTCCGGAGAGGTGTCAAAATGTGAAATGAAACCAATAGTAGGTACTTTTTTGGCTGTAGTACTGGGTAATGTTGCCATGATATAGGCATTCTCATCAATTTGGACATCTTGCATGCCAATTGCCTTTAATTCTGCGACTAATTTATGGGCTAAAACCCATTGTTTTTCCGTGCTTGGAGTAGTGGCAGAACTAGCGTCACTTTGTGTGTCGATGGTAACGTAACTTAAAAACCTATCTATAATATGCTGCATGAAATAATTTTTAATAAAAGTACAATTTGAAGTTTTTAAATTTTCTATTTTCTTTCTTTTATTCTTGTCTTTAAGGAGGTAAGATAATTTTTTAATTGATGTTCAATGAGTTATATCTGCTTTTATTGAAAGAAAAAAGGTATATTTGAAAAAACCTCAAAGTAAAATGATGAATATATCGCCTGAAAAAGCAAGCTGGTTTTTGTTTGTACAAGGCGATTTAAATGTCTTTTCGTCTTTATTTAAAGGGTATTATCCATTGCTCCATAATTACGGATTTAAAATTACTGCGGATGTTGCTTTGACAGAAGATTGCTTGCAAGATTTCTTCTTATACCTCTATGAATATAGAGAAAACTTAGGTGAAGTTGATTGTGTAAAGTCGTACTTATTTGTGTCTTTTAGACGGGCAATTTTTAAAAAACTAAAAGAAAAAAGAAAATTTATTCTTATTGATAACCATGATGAGGCAGCGGTAGATTTTGAATTTTCTGCTGAGGAATTAACCATACAGAAAGAATTTGCTGTAATTCAAAAAAGTGCTCTTGCAAGAATTAATTTCAACCTGAAATAACTTTATTAAAATTTCTATGTTTATTCAAAAGGCTGCCAAATTGGTAGCCTTTTGCTTTTTGTCCTATATCAGGCATACTTTTTTATTATTTTTACGTTTTATTATTACACTTTCTATATGTTATTATGATTTCCAAAAAAATATTATTCTTTATCACTATTTTCATTGCTTCATGGCCGACCCATGCTCAAATTTGTATTCTAGACCTTGGGAGTAAATATTCTGAACAAATAAAACAAGTTTTTCAATTAAAAGAAGCACAAATAACAGCGATAGACCAGTTCAAGGTGCAACTAAATAAAGAAATAACTATACTTCAAGCGAAGGTTAAGAGCCTTTTAGAAACGCATCCACAAAGCAATCCTGATGAGCTTTTGGTGCTTGCAAAAAAGCATAAAGAATTGGAAGATCAAATGTTTGATGCTACGGTTTTATACGACCAAAAACTAATTTCTTTATTCAATGAAAAGCAATACGAACGTTATGTATTGTTGTGTAATGAAGCTAAAAGAACCGCAATTACCAAGCTTCAAGAATAAGGTTCACTTTTCTGTTAATAAAATTTTAGGGGAATGCATAACATGCCTAGGCTAGTTCGTATTTTTGTTGAAATTTTTAAGTAGCATGTATAAATTAATACTTCGCCCTATTTTCTTCTTATTCGACCCAGAAAAGATTCATTATTTTTCTTTTTTTATGATTCGATTTTTGGGAAAAATTGGATTTTCAAAACTATTCAGAGCTATTTATGTAGTTGAAGACAAAAGATTAGAACGTGAATTATTCGGAATAACTTTTAAAAATCCTGTTGGTTTAGGCGCTGGTTTTGATAAAAATGCGCAGTTATATAATGAGTTGGCCGATTTTGGGTTCGGATTTATTGAAATAGGAACGCTTACCCCAAAACCGCAAGAAGGTAATCCTAAAAAAAGACTCTTTAGGCTAATGGAAGATAAGGCCATAATTAACCGAATGGGCTTTAATAATTTGGGAGTTTTGGAAGCTGTTGAAGAATTAAAGAAAGAACATCGTGTAATTATTGGAGGTAATATTGGTAAAAATAAAGCAACATCGAATGAAAAAGCTACTTTAGATTATGTCATTTGTTTTGATGCCTTGTTTGATCATGTTGATTATTTTGTGGTAAATGTAAGTTCGCCAAATACGCCAGGTTTGCGAGAGTTGCAAGACAAAGAGCCTTTAACCAACTTATTAAATCAATTAAAATTTCAAAACACTAAATTAGCGAACAAAAAAAAGACCAAAGAAAAACCTATTTTGTTAAAGATAGCGCCCGATTTAACCGATAGTCAATTATTAGACATCATAGACATTGTTGCAATTACAAAAATTGATGGAATTATTGCAACCAATACGACCATCAGTAGAAAAGATTTAAAATCACACCAACTTATTGTTGAAGAAAGCGGAGGTTTAAGCGGGCAACCTTTGCGAAAACGAAGTACTGAGGTAATTCGTTTTTTATCTGAAAAAAGCAATAAAGCCTTTCCTATTATTGGTGTTGGTGGTATCAACTCGGCACAAGATGCTCTAGAAAAATTAGATGCTGGGGCAGATTTAATTCAGTTATGGACAGGGTTTATCTATGAAGGCCCTTCTTTGGTCAAGAAAATCAACAAAGCTATTTTGAATAGAGGGTAATATGTTTAAACGCCTCAATGACTACTGCCAATAGCGATTATTTTGGTGTCTCAAAAAAAATAATTTAAATTCAAAAACCTATTACGCCTAAGCGCTAAGCAATTTAATTAGTCCAGTAATCAACGACAAGTACATCTTCTAAAAAAGGAGTGAGTAAGGCGCCAAAGGCTTTGTGGTCAGGGTGAGGAAGATAAATAGCTCGATCAGCTTCACTTTTAAAAGTTAGGAAAAAACAATGCGTAAAGCCTTTATTTAAGTTTTCAGGACTGTTATTTAAACCCCATTCATAGCTTAATATTTGTGAAATTTTGGATTGTAGATTCTGGAATGCCGTTTCTATTTCCTTAATTTTTTCAGCAGAGGTACCTTTTTTAAATTGGAATAAAACTACATGGCGTAATACGCTATCATTTTTTATCATGGTTGCTTTTGGGGTCACTTCTGTTTGGGCTTGTAAAGTATTAAAAAAGTTTAAAGTTAATAATAAAGAAAGTAAAAAAATTTTATTTGGCATGAGACTAATTTTGTGTTTACGCACGGAAAGATATAAAATTTAACAACAGCTTTGTACTATCTTTATAATCAATTATAAAAAACCAACGAACCTCTTGAACTATCAGATTCTTTATGCTTTTGTTTTGGCTACGGCAATGATCGCAATATCACCTGGTCCCGACAATATTTTTGTACTTACTCAAAGTATTGTCAATGGTAAAAAGAAAGGTTTAGCAACAGTCGCTGGGCTTATGACGGGTTGCTTAGTTCATACCACCTTATTGGCTTTTGGCGTATCGGTTTTAATCAAAGAAAACGAAACAATTTATCAGGTTATTAAACTATTTGGAGCTGCCTATTTGTTGTTTTTGGCATACAAAGTTTTTAAAAGTCCTTCTGAAATTCGTCTGAACACACAGGGCCTTGAAAATAAAAGTATAGTGCGGCTCTTTAAGCAAGGTTTTATAATGAATGTGTTTAACCCCAAAGTAACTATTTTTTTTCTTGCCTTTTTTCCTGGATTTCTTTTCAGTGATACGCTAAATACCATTTTTCAATTCTATATTTTAGGATTTATATTCATTGTTGTTTCTTTTTTGATTTTTGGAACTATTGCGGTATTGTCAGGTTTTTTAGGAAAGTATTTAAAAGAATCGCGCAGCGTAGAGGTATTCTTAAAATGGCTTCAAATTATTGTTTTTATTGGGATAGCCGTTTATCTAGTATTTTCATCAAATTAAAACGCTTTTGAAAATTGAATTAAAATTTCGCATTTGCTATAATTTTTTGCCTAAAAGCTAAATAATTTTAAAGTAGGATATTTAAATTTTACATTTTCGCCATTTTTATTTGTAATATCCTGATAATTATTCGTTTAACGCTGTGAAATAACTACGTTACAATTTTAAACTATCCCTTACGTAAGAAATTCAAATTTTGTCAGTAGAACAGAGATATGTATTTTTTATTCACTCTCTCTTAAAGGCTTTCAAATAAATAATGTTAATTTCGTGATTCTTAAATTTTATTTTTTTTGACAAAAAAAATATGATTTTTAGAAGAACTAATCTCAAATTTATTTTGGGATCCTACTATTTTTTACAAAAAATATGGTTAGTAAAATGCCTGAAAAAGTTAAAATTATAGAATGTCCAAGAGATGCGATGCAAGGCATTAAAAACTTTATTCCAACCGCGGAAAAGGTAAAATATATTCAGTCTTTATTAGGTTGTGGTTTTGATACGATTGACGTAGGCAGTTTTGTATCATCCAAAGCTATTCCGCAAATGGCAGATACTTCTGAGGTCTTAGCTCAGTTGGACATATCGAAATCACAAAGTAAATTATTAGCTATAGTGGCTAATGTTCGCGGAGCAGAAGGTGCTGTAGAAGAAACAAAAATCGATTATTTAGGCTATCCTTTTTCGATTTCTGAGAATTTTCAGATGCGAAATACCCATAAAACTATTTCCGAATCTGTAGCTGCTTTGAAAGAAATTTTAGCGGTTGCACATCAAGCCAATAAAAAAGTGGTTACTTATATTTCTATGGGTTTTGGAAATCCGTATGGAGATCCTTGGAATGTGGAAATAGTAGGGGAGTGGACAGAAAAATTGGCGGCTATGGGTGTTGACATTTTATCTTTATCTGATACGGTTGGGACTTCAACCCCCGAGGAAATTGACTATCTGTTCTCCAATTTAATTCCTAAATATCCTAAAATAGAATTTGGGGCTCACCTACACACTACCCCAACAAAATGGCACGAAAAGGTTGATGCGGCCTATAAATCAGGTTGCAGAAGATTTGATGGTGCCATCCAAGGTTTTGGCGGATGCCCCATGGCGAAAGATGAACTTACAGGCAATATGCCAACCGAAAAAATGCTCTCTTATTTTACAGCTAAAAAAGCAGATACAAATGTAAATTGGATGGTTTTTGAAGCCGCTTACAATAAAGCCACGGCTCTTTTTAGTGCATACCACTAGGTCCGAAATGTTAAATTTTATATTTTATTTAGATTAATTACAAATAATAGTTGTGTAATAAAAGTTTGTGTTTATTTTTGCACAAAAACTCGTTATTTATATTTAATCTTAATAAACATTATGAACAAATTATTTTTTTTACCACTATCACTAATAATTATTTTTTCATCTTGTGAAAAAAATGATACTGATGACTTAGCTATTGATATAGCTATCCCTGCTTCGTACAGCTTTGAAAGGGATGGAAATTCAACCGTAAACTTTAGCGGACAAACTACAAGATTACGAATGGGAAATGAAATTGTTAGCGCCTTATTGAATCCTACAACATCAGCTGAAGACTTAGCCGCTATGTACGCCCACGTGGAGGGCACTTTAAATTTTAAAGCTACAGACTTAAATGCTTCCGATAAGAACATGCGCAGTAAAACGGCCGCTTCTATAGATTTTTTTGCATCAAACGCTACAAGTCAAGCTTTGATAAGAGCTGATTTTGATGCTTGGCTAACCGCCCAAGTAGTAGAAATTTTTCCAAACTGGCAAGTTGCAGCAGCTCCTGGAGTAGCTGGTCAAATTGCAGATGGTACGGCTACACGATATATCAATTCTAAAGGACTGGAATTCGACCAGTTATGGACCAAGGGACTTATCGGTGCATTGGTTACAGATCAAATTTTGAATAACTATTTAAGTACTGCTGTTTTAGACGAAGGTGCTAATAGAGCGGATAACGATGCCGAAATAGTGGTACAGGGAAATTCATATACGAACATGGAGCATAAATGGGATGAAGCTTATGGATATGTTTATGGTTTGAATGCAGATGCAGCAAATCCGAATGCGGACCTAGGAGCAGACGATTTCTTGAACAAGTATATTGGTAGGGTAGAAGGAGATGATGATTTTGCTGGCATTGCTGAGGAAATTTTCAAGGCCTTTAAACTTGGAAGAGCCGCTATTGTAGCCAAGCAATATGAGGTTAGAGATGCTCAAGCAGCTATCATCAAACTAAAGATATCCGAAATTATGGGCATACGATCTGTGTATTATTTACAACAAGCTAAAAACCTACTTGCTCAGGAAACTCCCGACTTCGGAGCGGCATTTCATGATATATCAGAAGGTTATGGGTTTATTTATAGCTTGCAGTTTACAAGAAAACCGAATTCAAATGCTCCTTATTTTACAAAAACTGAGGTAGATGCCTTTTTGGTCGATTTAATGGATGATGGACCAGACGGATTATGGGATGTTAAACTTACAACATTAGAAACCATGGCAACGGCTATTGCCGAAAGGTTTGAGTTTACGCTCGAAGCCGCTTCTGAATAAATAAAAGTGAATTTTAAGATAAAAAAGCAAGCTATTTTCTTGAGGATTAAACTTGCTTTTTCTACCTTTGTTTTTAATTAGAATAAATAAAAATAACGAAATGAATTTAGTTTTAAAGTTCTCACAAATTTTATTTTTAATATTTGTCCGTAAGCCCTGAGTCTCAAATAATTTGACCTTTTTATTAATATAAATTTAAAAAAAATAAAATAATTACAAATGAAAAAGTATATTTTCGGAGCCATTATTCTTGCCTTGGTCTGGGCTTGTTCATCAGATAATGAGAATGGAGAAGCGGTTATTAATCCAGGATTAGTGGCGAACTTTGAAAGAGGTGCCATGTTGATGAACTGGGCAGACAATATCATAATTCCATCTTACGAGGCATTTTCTACTGAACTGGGAGCGCTTAATTCGTCTTTTGCCGCTTTTAAGGTAGATGCTAGTGCAGCGAACCTTGTTGGTTTTAGAGCGTCATGGGTATCCACATACAAAATGTGGCAGCGTGTTTCTATGTTCGAAATTGGGCCTGCGGAGACTGTTGGACTTCGTTTAAACATGAATATTTATCCAACAGATAGCCAAAAGATAGATACTTATATTTCATCTGGTATTTATGACCTTTCCTTGTCATCTAACAGAAACGCAAAGGGCTTTCCTGCGCTAGATTATTTAATCAATGGCTTAGGTGAAAATGATGCAGCTATTGTCGCAAAGTACAATGACACAAACAAGGACGCTACCTTCGCATATATGGAAGCTGTTCTTAATAATATGACAACTCTTACAAGTGGTGTACTTGCATCGTGGAAGTCGTCTTATCGAAACGTTTTCATCAATAGTAACGGTGCTTCGGCGACCGCTTCGGTAGATCGCTTTGTGAACGATTATATTTTTTACTATGAGAAATTTTTAAGAGCCGGGAAGATGGGAATACCTTTAGGTGTTTTTTCGGGCAGCACATTGCCAAAAAACCTGGAAGCTTATTACGATAAAGAGATTTCAAAAGAACTTTTTCTTGAAGGTTTAAATGCTGTACAAGATTTTTTCAATGGAAAACATTTTGGCACTACAGCAACTGGCGAAAGTTTAGCCAGCTATTTAGATGCTTTAAATACAGTGAAAAATGGCGAAAACCTTAATGAAATAATTAATAATCAATTCAATACAGCAAGAACTGCTGTAAGTAGTTTAGGTTCTTTTAGATCAGAAATAGAAAATAACAAACCTCCAACAACTATGTTATTGGCCTACGACGAGGTTCAAAAGATTGTTCCATTATTAAAAGTAGATATGGTTTCGGCTATGAGTATAAGTATCGATTTTGTAGATGCTGACGGCGATTAATTTATGAAGTTATCTCTTGAAAAGTATATCAATTCTCCTGTGGAGGCCGCCTCTTTGGCGGTCTTTCGCATTTTGTTTGGTGTAATGATGCTCTGGAGTATTATCCGATTTTGGAGCTATGGCTGGATTGATAAACTATACATTCAACCTAAGTACTTTTTTTCCTATTACGGATTTGAATGGATTAAGCCAATTGGTGAATATACCTACCTTATTTTTTTTATTTGTGCACTTGCGGCTATTTGTGTCGCTATCGGTTATAAGTACAGTATCGCTATTATTATATTTTTTCTGAGTTTTACCTATATAGAACTCATGGACAAAACCACATATTTAAATCACTATTACTTTATAAGTGTTTTAAGTTTCATCATGATTTTTCTGCCAGCCAATGCCTATTTTTCTGTAGATGCTGCCCGAAATCCAGAAAAATCATTTCAATTTATACCTGCTTGGACGATCAACTGTATTAAATTATTATTGGGGATTGTTTATTTTTATGCAGGTTTGGCTAAGCTAAATTCCGACTGGTTGATTAAAGCAATGCCTCTAAAAATATGGCTACCTTCTAAATTTGATATTCCTTTTTTGGGTGATTTGGTCAGTCAAGAATGGGTGCAATATGCCTTTAGCTGGTCTGGCGCTATATATGATTTGGCGATTCCATTTCTTTTACTGTATCGAAAAACCCGACCCTTTGCCTTTCTGGTGGTGGTTATTTTTCATGTACTTACGCGCGTACTTTTCCCAATAGGCATGTTCCCCTATATTATGATTGTTTGTACCCTCATATTCTTTGACGCATCTTTACATCATAAAATAATAGCAGGCATCTCAAGGCTGTTTCGCATCACTAAAATTCGGTTTGATAACTCAAGACAATTTAGTTTCGGTAAAGGCATACTATCTAAATTTAAGTACGTAATTGTTGCGGTATTCTTTATGCTACAGCTGGCAATACCTTTTAGGTATATTTTATATCCTGGAGAACTTTTTTGGACAGAAGAGGGCTACAGGTTTTCTTGGCGTGTAATGCTCATGGAAAAATCTGGCTATGCGCAATTCAAGATCGTAAACGGAGAAACGGGTCGGTGGTTTTATGTAAATAATGCAGATTTTCTAACGCCGTTTCAAGAAAAACAAATGGCATTTCAGCCAGATTTAATTTTAGAATACGCACATTTTTTAAAAACACATTTTGAGGAAGATGGCCATAAAAAGGTACAGGTATATGTAGATTGCCAAGTTAGTCTGAACGGCAGGTTAAGTACTATTTACATTGATCCCAAAGTTGATCTTGCACAAGAAACAGAATCATTTAAACAAAAAAATTGGATTATTCCATTTGAAGATGAAATTAAAGGAATTTAGTTGTATTGCCTTATTATTATTTACATTTCCGCTTTGGAGTCAAATCACGATTTCTGGTCAGGTTACCGATACTCAAGGAAAACCAATATCTTTTGCGGAGGTTTATTTAAAACAGTTCCAGCGCCTAGAATCTACCAATGATCAAGGGGTATTTGAGTTTACTAATGTCCCCGGAGGCAAATATACAGTGGTAGTTTTTGCTTATGAATATCAGGTTTTAGAGAAAGAACTTCTTTTCGATTCGTCATTTGAACTCATACTTCAATTAGAAAAATTACAGGGAGAAAGTCTTTCTGAGGTAGTTTTAATAGAAAAAAGGCAAGAAATATTCGCTTTAAAACAATTAAAAAAAGTAGAAGGTACTGCCATTTACGCCGGCAAAAAAACAGAGGTGGTACTTTTAGAGGGTATTACAGGAAATTTAGCAGCTAACAATTCAAGACAGATTTAT
Organism: Cellulophaga sp.; assembly: GCA_041738035.1. GTDB lineage: Bacteria > Bacteroidota > Bacteroidia > Flavobacteriales > Flavobacteriaceae > Cellulophaga. Next base: position 15,710 of record JBGSQM010000046.1, on the reverse strand, counting down.
AGTCAGGTTGTAGGTTTAAATATATATGATAATGGCGATGCGGGTTTACAGTTAAACATTGGCGGCAGGGGACTAGATCCTAACCGTACCGCTAATTTTAATACGCGTCAAAATGGCTATGACATTAGTGCCGATGTTTTGGGTTATCCAGAAAGCTATTACACGCCACCAGCGGAGGCATTGGAAGAAATTCAGGTGGTTCGTGGTGCTGCTTCCTTACAATATGGTTCCCAGTTTGGTGGTTTGGTTAACTTTAAATTCAAAAAACCTGAGTCTGATAAAGAAATCGAGTTGGTAAGTAGGCAAACTTTAGGTTCTTTTGATTTAAGAACTAGCTTTAATAGTCTTAGTGGTACCGTTGGAAAAATGAGCTATTATACCTATTTTAATTATAAGGAAGGTAACGGTTTTAGACCTAATTCTAATTTTAATAGTAGAAATTACTTTGCCCACATAGGGTATCAAATCAGTGATAAAACTAAACTTAGCCTAGAAACTACTTTTTTAAACTACTTGGCAAAACAACCAGGTGGGTTAACAGATGAACAATTCATAGCTGACCCTACTTTTAGCAACCGAGAAAGAAATTGGTTTGACGTAGATTGGAAACTTTATTCCTTGCGTTTAGACCATCAATTTTCGTCTAAAACTAATTTTAGTCTTAATATCTTTGGCTTAGATGCTTCCAGAAGCGCTGTGGGCTTTAGAACCAATCGGGTTTCACAGCCAGATGATATTTTGGAACCACGAGAACTTTTAGTTGATAATTTTCAAAATTGGGGAGCAGAAGCCCGAGTATTAACACGCTATAAATTGGGAGAAAGTGAATCGGCATTATTATTAGGCTCAAAAATATACAAAACAGCCAATGATCAGCGCCAAGGACCTGGATCGGTTTCAGGTGGTGCAGATTTTAACTTTGCCGATGCAGATTTCCCTAATTATGAGCGCCAATCGCAGTTTGATTTTCCTAATTTTAATCTCGCATTTTTTGGGGAGAATATTTTTAATATCACATCCAAATTTACCCTTACACCAGGTTTCCGGTTAGAGCATATCAAGACTGAAAGTGTAGGAAGTTTCCGAAATATTGTCCTAGATTTAGCTGGAAATCCCTTACTAAACGAAGCTATAGAAGACAATAGAGCATTTGATCGTACATTTTTATTGATGGGTTTAGGCGCAACTTATAAATTAGCGCTAAGCGCAGAACTTTATGGGAATTTTTCACAAAACTACAGATCAGTTACCTTTAGTGATATTAGGGTGATAAACCCTTCATTTCAAGTAGATGAGAATATTTCCGATGAAAATGGGTTTACGGCAGATATTGGTGCAAGAGGCAGATTTAATAACAACTTTTCGTATGATGTAAGTGCATTTGGATTATTGTACGACAATCGCTTAGGCGAAGTTTTAAAAAGTGAAACCCGAACTAATGCCGCAGGCGAACTTTTTGAAACAGGGCGCATAGTTCGTTTTCGAGGTAATATCGGAACGGCTTTTATGTATGGTCTAGAAAGTTTCGGTAATTGGGGTCTTAAAGAAACTTTTTTTCCAGCCATGGAAAAACTTAAGATAAATTATTTTCTGAATTTGGCACTTACTAATTCCGAATACCTATCTTCTGAAGAGGTTGGAGTAGAAGGTAATCAAGTAGAATTTATCCCTGATGTGAATCTAAAAACTGGTTTTAATTTTGGTTATGGCAATTTATTAGGAAGTCTTCAATATACCTATTTGTCTGAGCAATTTACCGACGCTACAAACGCGCCACAGGATGTGAATGATAACCAAAGAGGTATTGAAGGTGAAATCCCAGCTTATGACATTGTAGATTTTTCCTTATCTTATTCCTATAAAAAATGGAAACTTGAGGCTGGTATCAATAATCTTTTGAACAACAGCTACTTTACACGCCGAGCGACTGGGTATCCTGGACCAGGTATTATCCCTGCTGAACCTAGATCTTTTTATACAACACTTCAATTAAAATTGTAATTACTTTTTTAAACGGTAGTTTTAGATTATTGGTTTACGCTAATTGAAAGGTCTATTTCTGTGATTATTTATAGTTAAAATTAAAAAATAAAAATCGTATATTTGCACGCAATTAATCCATAATTGCTATGCAAGCACATCTTGATAAAATTGTTGGAGAAGGTCTCACTTACGATGACGTACTCTTAATTCCAGCTTATTCTGAAGTACTTCCACGAGAAGTCAATATCCAAACAAAATTTACCCGCAATATTACTATCAATGTTCCTATCGTTTCCGCTGCTATGGATACTGTTACGGAATCTAAAATGGCCATCGCTATGGCGCAAGAAGGCGGTATTGGTGTTTTGCATAAAAACATGACTATCGAGCAGCAAGCGATGAAAGTTCGTAAGGTAAAAAGGGCAGAAAGCGGCATGATTATAGATCCTGTAACCCTTCCTTTACATGCCGTTGTTGGCGATGCGAAGGCAAATATGAAGGAGTTTGGTATCGGGGGAATCCCAATCGTAGATGCCAATGGAAAACTAATAGGAATTGTTACGAATAGAGATTTACGTTTCGAAAAAAATGATGATCGACCTATTTCAGAGGTCATGACTTCTGAGAACTTGGTTACGGTGAGCGAAGGCACATCCTTAGAACAAGCAGAAGATATTCTTCAAGAAAATAAGATAGAAAAACTGCCTGTTGTAGATAAAAATTACAAATTAGTGGGGTTAATTACTTTTAGAGACATTACTAAACTGACCCAAAAACCCATGGCAAATAAAGACCATTACGGACGTTTACGCGTTGCCGCTGCCATTGGAGTTACGGCCGATGCCGTAGATCGGGCTGAAGCTTTGGTCAATGCGGGGGTTGATGCTGTGGTTATTGATACCGCACACGGACATACAAAAGGTGTGGTTGAGGTACTAAAAAAAGTAAAAGCTAGATTTCCAGATTTAGAAGTCATTGTGGGGAATATTGCCACAGGCGAAGCCGCTAAATATTTGGTAGCTGCTGGTGCCGATGCTGTAAAAGTGGGTATAGGGCCGGGTTCTATTTGTACCACAAGAGTAATAGCTGGAGTTGGTTTTCCACAATTTTCTGCCGTCTTAGAAGTAGCAGCTGCCATTAAAGGCAGTGGCGTTCCTGTTATTGCTGATGGCGGAATTCGCTATACAGGCGATATTCCAAAAGCGATTGCCGCAGGAGCAGATACCGTAATGTTAGGCTCACTTTTAGCAGGCACAAGAGAATCTCCCGGAGAAACAATTATTTACGAAGGAAGAAAATTTAAATCGTACCGAGGAATGGGCTCGGTAGAAGCTATGCGACAAGGTTCTAAAGATCGTTATTTTCAAGATGTGGAAGATGATATTAAAAAATTAGTACCTGAGGGTATTGTAGGCCGCGTACCTTACAAAGGCGATTTGTTCGAAAGTATTCATCAGTTTATAGGCGGACTTAAAGCAGGTATGGGCTATTGTGGAGCAAAAGATATTGCAACTTTACAAGAAACTGGCAGGTTTGTAAAAATTACAGCAAGTGGCATCAACGAAAGTCACCCGCACGACGTAACGATTACCAAAGAGTCGCCGAATTACAGTAGATAGAAACCATTAACATTAATGTAACCTAAAAAAAAAAAGGCTCTAATTCGAGCCTTTTTTTATTTACTTCTTGGATCACTGTAAGCTTTCCAGTCTTTATCCTTATAAATATTATCTCCAAAATATTTAGCAATATTCAAAAAAGCATCTGGTTTTTGATAGCCCGGTACGGGGGAAAGCATATTCATTTTTTCATCTAAAAAAATAGTGGTTGGGTAACTTAATTTGCCTTGCATCAAAGCCGCTGCAAACTCATGATAGCCATTTCTGCCAGAAGCTACAAACTTAAAAGTTTTTCCTTTGTATTCTATGGGCTCTTTACCTTCACCATCTAATTTAACCATGTAAAAGTTCTTATCCATATAAGCTGCCACTTCGGGGTTTTGAAAAGTATCTTTGTCCATTTTTTTGCACCATCCACACCAATCCGTATAAACATCAACAAATATTTTCTTAGGATTTTTATCGGTTTCAGCAAACCTTACAGCTTCATTCCAAGAGAGCCAATTTACTTCTTGACCTTTCACAGAAAATGATACTACCACAAAAAATAGTATGGAGCATAACTGAAATATTTTTTTTGAGGGATTATTCATTGCGCTAAGATTATATACTTTTGTCTTATGACTTCAGCAAACATAACGTATTATTTTTATTTTTATTTTTAAATTTATCTTAAAATAGAAAAGCTCGTAAAAAAGAAAAATCCTGCCTAAACAGGATTATTTTAAACTCATGTTATGTTAAGACTGTTTTAGCCGGCCCAATCTTTGTTCTTTTTCATCAGTCCTGCGCTAAAAAATGATTCCATAGCTTGCACTATTTTTTGCCTTGACTTGGCAAAAAATAACTGCCGATTGACCGACACAACAAACTTAACACAACACTAATGTTTAATTTTTGGTTATATAACCGTGGCTTTCTGTTTTTTGCGAAACAAATCTTTTACATCTACTTGAAGTTTTATAATATCTTCAAAAGTTTCACGCTCACGAATTAAAATAGCCTCGCCCTCATGCCATAAAACTTCTGGTGGTCTAAATCGGCTGTTATAATTACTAGCCATTGTAAAACAATAGGCTCCTGAGTTTTTAAAGGATAAAATATCACCTTCAGATATTTCATTTATTCTTCGGTTACTCGCAAAAGTATCGGTTTCACAAATGTAGCCTACAACAGAATAATAGCGCTCTCTACCTTCAGGGTTCGAAATGTTTTCTATACCATGGTATGAGCCATAAAACATAGGGCGAATTAAATGGTTAAAACCAGAGTCGATACTTGCAAAAACAGTAGAAGTTGTTTGTTTTACAACGTTTACTTTTGCTAAAAAATAGCCAGACTCACTCACTAAAAACTTACCTGGTTCAAAAGCAAGCGTTAATTCTTTCCCATAAGAGGCGCAGAAATCATTGAACTTTTCAGTCAGTTTTTTACCTAATTCTTCAATATTTGTTTCAATATCACCATCTTTATAAGGAACTTTAAAACCGCTACCAAAATCGATGAAGTCTAAATTTTTGAAGTTATTAGCCGTTTCAAAAAGTATTTCTGAGGCATATAAGAAAACATCAATATCTAAAATATCACTACCTGTGTGCATGTGAATGCCATTGATATACATTTTTGTTAGCTCTACAATTCGTAATAAATGCGGAATCTGATGAATACTAATTCCGAATTTAGAATCAATATGACCCACAGAAATATTGGTATTTCCACCCGCCATCACATGCGGATTAATCCGAATACAAACGGGAACTTTTGGATATTTACTTCCAAATTGCTCTAAAATAGAAAGGTTGTCAATGTTAATTCGGACGCCGAGTTCGGCAGCCTCTTCAATCTCTTCCAAAGAAACACCATTCGGTGTAAAAATAATATTATCAGGTTTAAAACCAGCTAATAAGCCTAATTCTACTTCTTGAATAGATACGGTATCTAAACCGCTACCCAAACTATTCATTAGTTTTAATATGGTTATATTGGAAAGTGCTTTGGCTGCGTAATTTAATTTTAGATTTTTTACACCCTTAAATGCACTCGTTAGTCGATTAAACTGAGAAATAATTTTTTCTGAATCATACACATAAACAGGATCACCATAAGTTTTTGCAATATTCAATAAATCATTGTTGTTCATTACACTAAAAATTTTATGCAAATTTAGGACACTTCTAGCATTTGGACAAAAAATAACAGTAAAAATTCAAAATACAACAAAATGTTTTATTTATAACAATTAATTTTTTGTTTTCTAAGATATCTAATTGTATTTTTAAATTAAAAAAATATGTATTTACCTTTGTTTCCATTACAGTCTGTTTTTTTTCCAGGTGAAAAAATTCCCTTACATATTTTTGAGACCAGATACCGCCAATTGATTCACGATTGTAAGGAAGAAGCCATGAATTTCGGTATTCCCGTTTATTTAGACAGTTTGATGAGCTTTGGGATTGAGGTGCAATTACAAGAAATTATTCAACTGTATCCTGGCGGTGAAATGGATATTATTTGCAAGGCGAAGAGCGTTTTTAAATTATTAAGTTTTGAGAATACGATGCCATTAAAACCCTATGCGGGTGGAGAAGTTGTTTTTCTAGAAAACATTAAAGACGGTACTAATAAGCAAAAAGAAAAGATAGTATCAGCGATTGATGATCTTTATTTTGTAATGGGAATCCCTTCTATAGCAAATCTCCCTGACAATTTTGACAGTTTTACTTTAGCTCATAAAATAGGACTTTCTAAAGCTCAGGAATATGAGTTGTTACAAATAACCAAAGAAAGTGAACGCCTCAACTATATAGATCAGCACCTACAGCAAGTAACAAAAGTATTGAAAGAGGTAAATAGAACAAAAGAAGTGATTCAATTAAATGGACATTTTAAAAACTTTGATCCTTTAAATTTTGAGGATTTCAAGCTTTAGAGGCTAAAGTGATGTACTAGGCCATGAATCGGGTTTGGCGTATAAATAGTTCTTGTGGGTAAAAACCAAGAGGCAAGAAACAAGACAAGAAAAGAAGAGTTTAATTCCTAACGGTAGGTTTTGGCCCCTTTAGTTTAGCGGTCTTTCTTGACCATGCGATGCTGCTATCTCCATGGCGCTGTATTAGTTGATTTATTAGAATGAAAACCATTTTTCTAAAGTTCCGCATCAACAACTTTTTATTTTATTAGGCTTATTAATATTGGTTTGCTATTTTTGTGGTAATTAATAAAGACACGATTTAGGTATGAATCTTCACGAATATCAAGGAAAAGAAATTTTAGCAAGTTTTGGCGTGCGTATCCAACGTGGTATCGTTGCTCATAATGCCAAAGAAGCGGTAGATGCTGCTAAACAATTAACAGCAGAAACCGGAACAGGTTGGCATGTGATAAAAGCACAAGTACATGCAGGTGGCCGTGGAAAAGGTGGCGGCGTAAAATTGGCTAAAAACTTAAAAGAAGTAGAGGAAATTGCAGGACAAATTATCGGAATGAATTTGATTACACCGCAAACTTCTGCCGAAGGAAAAAAAGTACATCAAGTTTTAGTGGCTGAAGATGTTTATTATCCAGGTGCAAGTGAAACGAATGAATTTTACATGTCGGTTTTATTAAACAGAGGCACGGGAAGAAATATGATTATGTATTCTACCGAAGGTGGAATGGATATTGAAGAAGTTGCGGAACACACACCACATTTAATTTATACGGAAGAAATAAATCCAGCAACAGGATTGTTGCCTTTTCAAGCACGGAAAATAGCATTTAATCTTGGTTTGTCTGGAAACGCTTTTAAAGAAATGATCAAATTTGTTACTGCTTTATACACGGCTTATGTAGAAAGCGATTCAAGCATGTTTGAAATTAACCCGGTCTTAAAAACTTCTGACGATAAAATTATGGCTGTTGATGCCAAAGTATCTATCGATGATAATGCCTTATATAGAAGAAAGCAATATGCAGAAATGCGCGATTTACGTGAAGAAAACCCTATTGAAGTAGAAGCGCGAGCTGTTGGTTTAAACTACGTAGATTTAGATGGAAACGTAGGCTGCATGGTCAACGGTGCAGGTTTAGCTATGGCTACGATGGATTTAATTAAGCAAGCAGGTGGCGAGCCAGCTAACTTTTTAGATGTTGGTGGCACAGCCGATGCTGCTCGTGTTGAAGCTGCTTTTAAACTCATTTTGAAAGATCCGGAAGTTAAGGCAATTTTAATTAATATCTTCGGAGGTATTGTTCGTTGTGACCGTGTTGCTCAAGGTATTATTGATGCGTATAAAAATATGGGAACGATCAAGGTGCCAATTATTGTTCGTTTGCAAGGAACCAATGCAGATATAGCCAAAGAATTAATTGATAATTCTGGTTTAGATGTGCAGTCTGCGGTACTATTTCAAGAAGCAGCCGATAAAGTAAAAGCGGTATTGGCTTAGTTATTTGTCGAAAGTCAAAGATCTAAAAAGAGCGATGTTTGAAGAAACATCGCTCTTTTTTTGTTGATGGTTGATAGTGAAAATTAACTAAGGTTTGAAAAATAAACTCCTAAACTTTTTTTGATACCGACTAACCTCTACCGACTACTGACTTTTTCATTTGATTTTTCACTTCTTATTCTTATACTTCCCGTGAACCACATTTTTATCGACCTTCTTTTCTTGTTTGGCCTTAAAGTCTGGATCATACCTTTTTTTAGCTTGTGGCGCTTTTTTGGTAGGAGCTTGAGCCACTTTTTTAAATTTGCCTAAGGTTTTTGAAGGATCTTTGGGATTTTCTTGCGTTCCTCTAAAATGAATCACCAACCCGTTTAAGAAATTACGCAGAATTTGGTCGCCACATTCCATATAATTGGGGTGGTCTTCTTTTCTAAAGAAAGCACCCAATTCTGCTTTTGATATTTTAAAATCCACTAACTTTAAAATTTCAACAATTTCATCATCCCTCAACATTAAAGCTACCCGTAACTTCTTTAAAACATCATTATTTATCATAATTTGTAATTTTTATGCAAGGTACTATTTTTTGCTGAAATCTTAGTTTGGTGGATGGGTTAAGAAAAGGGCTAAACTAAAACCATTTTCACATTAGATAGTTTTAGCATTAAGAAGCATTCTCCCTAGGAACTCGGAATAGTAAAAAAATACCAACTAAAAAGAAAACAAATAAGAATAAAATCGCATATCGCATACTGCTTACTTGATCCACGACAGCAAAAATGACCATCCCGATAACAATCCCTATTTTTTCTGCCACATCATAAAAACTAAAGTATGATGTGGTGTCTTCCGTTTCTGGTAAAAACTTAGAATACGTAGATCGTCCTAACGATTGTACGCCGCCCATCACCAAGCCCACCAACCCTGCTGCAATATAAAATTGAGTAGGTGTAACCATAAAATAAGCATAAAAACAAAGACAAAGCCAAACAGCATTGATAACAATAAGGGTATTGATATTTCCGAATTTTGTGGATGCCCTAGAGGTAACAAAAGCACCTAAAACAGCTACCAATTGTATCACTAAGATGCTGATAATTAGTCCTACTGTTTTTTCTGAATTTGTACCCCAACTAATTTCTTTTTCACCGAAATATACCGCCATCAGCATAATAGTTTGTACTGCCATACTAAATACAAAAAACGCCCACAAATAACGTTTAAGTCTTAAATTACCCTTTAATTTTGTCCAAACTAATCGCAATTCTTTCAATCCGTTAAAAATCACATTTTTGGTAACTTTAGCTCCTGTGGACACTCCCTTTGGCAGTACATAAAAAGTATATTGACTAAAAAATAACCACCAAACTCCCACAGTAATAAATGAGACTTTCATCGCCTCAAATCCTGCGGAACTTAATGAGGCTTCGGTAATGCCAATATCAAAACCAAACCAATTAGGCTTCATCACCATGGCTAAATTTAATATGAGTAATAACACGCTTCCAACGTAGCCCATAGAAAAACCTTTGGCACTGATGCTATCTTGTTGGTGCTCAAATGCGATATCTGGTAAATAGGAGTTGTAAAAAACCAAACTGCCCCAATACCCAATTAAACCCATAAAATAGAATAATAGACTTATATGAATATGCTCTAAACTAAACCAGTACAAGCCCATGCAACCAATACTGCCCACATAACAAAAGAATTTCATAAATGCCTTTTTATTGCCGACATAATCCGCAATTCCTGATAAAATAGGAGAAAGCACAGCGACGCTTAAAAAAGTGAAAGCAGTAATAATAGAAATTAAAACTGTTGGTTTCATTTGATACCCAAAAGCTGAAACAAGTTGATCTGGCGTGGCAAATAACTGAGAATAAAATAAAGGAAATATAGATGATGCAATGGTTAAGGTGTAAACGGAATTTGCCCAGTCGTAAAACGCCCAAGCGTTTAATAACTTTTTACTGCCTTTTTCTGCTTGTATTTTTTTCATAGCTTGGTTTCTGGTTAGTTAAAAACTTGTTTAAGGTTTAAGGTTTGAAATGTTTACAGTTATTGAATTTGTACTTTGGATTATTGGATTATTCGATTGTTCGATGGTTGGATAAAGTTAATTGTTAAATTTTTATACAGATTCCATTATTATTTTCGTATTTCTAATTTTTTAAACTTGTTATTTTAAAAAATTAAAGCCACCTATTAAGATAGGCAGCTTTATAAATTTATAGTTTAGATGATATTTTATTTAAAAGAAGTTACCCCGAATTTAGCTGCTTCTTCTTTAGCCAAGGGTGCCCAGGCCGTAAGGTTAGCTATTCTAGTTTCGTTTGATGGGTGCGTACTCATAAACTCTGGCGGTGCTGCGCCTCCGCTATTGGCTTTCATACGCATCCAAAGTTCAGCCGCTTCATCGGGATTGTAACCAGCAATGGCCATAATTTGCAATCCAATTCTGTCGGCTTCAGTTTCGTGACCTCTACTAAAAGGGAGCATTACCCCATATTGTGAACCAATACCGTAAGCTTGATTAAAGGTACTTCTTGTTTGTTCATCTTTTATAGCGATATTACCTGCTACTGCTCCTAATTGTTGTAAAACACCAGCACTCATTCGCTGGGCGCCATGATCAGCTAGCGCATGGGCAACTTCGTGACCCATTACTACGGCCACTCCTGTTTCGCCATTACAAATCGGCAAAATTCCTGTATAAAAAACAATTTTTCCACCTGGCATGCACCACGCATTCACGGCATCGTCTTGCACTAACTTATACTCCCACTTGTAATCTTTTAAATAACCAGGATATCCATTAGCGGTTAACCATCGTTCCGATGCGGAAGAAATACGTTGCCCAACGCTAGTAATCATTCTGGCTTCAGGAGTGTTTTCGATAGTTTTATTATCATTTAAAAACTGATCATACTCTGCAAAAGCAGTTGGGAAAATTGCACTATTCGGATACAAATTGAGCATTTGTTTACCCGTAAACGGATTTACTTTACATGCCGATACCCCTAAAAAAATGGCGATAATTAAAATTATTTTTTTCATAATTATACTAAATTAGTTATCAAAAACCAGCCTCTCGTGTAGAAAATATAGTAAGCTAACTTTCTGAAATAGTTAATGTTTAGGGGGTAAAATTACAAAAAATTACTTTCCTAAAAGTTGAAGGGTTGTAAAATCTTTGCTAACTTTTACCGTGTTGTATTCTACTAATTTTACATCTTCTAAAGTAACTTTTTCATTGTCCACCATAATCGAAGTGATTTCGAAAGGTAATCCATGAATTTTTATTTCAAATTTATCGTAGGGGGTAATAAAAGTGCCATCCTTAAATTGTTGAATAATCAATTCTTTTTGCTTTCCGTTCAGTTTAAAATTTCGCAAACTATACCTTCCTTTTTTATAGTCAAAGCCATCTTGAGCATCTTCATAAACGGTAGAGTTTTCAATACCCAATTTATAATACACATCTAAATATAATTCTTTCAATTGTAATTCTCCAACATATTGCTGTACAGGATATTTAGGAATTATGGCACCTTCTTTGACAAATAATGGAATTTTATCTATATCTGCAACTACCCATTTTTCCATGCCACCTGCGACAACTTCTTTTGTCCAATAATTATACCATTTTCCTTTTGGGATATACATTCTACGCCCTTTAGCATTCGGTTCTTGAATGGGGCAAACCAATATTTGTTGGCCAAAGATAAACTCATCGGTTCTAAAATGGGTTTGTGTATCCTCTTGATCATAAAGCACTAAAGAGCGCAACATGGGCAGGCCTTCTTTCGAATATTTATAAAACATGGTGTATAAATACGGTAAAAGTTGGTATCGTAATTCAATGAATTTTCGAACAATATCAGTTACTTCTTCTCCGAAAGACCAAGGTTCTTGATCGCCATGATCGCCACTGGAATGAACCCGACAAAAAGGATGAAATATACCTAATTGTACCCAGCGTGCAAATAATTCGCCGTCTGGTTGCTCCGCAAAACCACCAATATCTGATCCTACAAAAGAATATCCGCTAACGCACATTCTTTGCATTTGTACATTGGCAATCCATAGATGTTCCCAAGTAGCCACATTATCGCCCGTCCAAGTGCAAGCATAACGCTGAGTTCCAGCATAGGCCGCCCGAGTAATCACAAAAGGCCTTTTAGGATACACGTGTTTTTTAACTCCGGCGTAAGTAGCTCTAACCATTTGCATTCCGTAAACATTATGCGCTTTACGATGCGTACAAGGGTTTCCGTCATAATCATGTCGGGTATCTAAGGGTGCTGTTTTACTGGGCACTTCCATGACTGCGGGTTCATTCATATCGTTCCAAACGGCGTGAACTCCAATATCTGCCATAAATTCTTTATATAATTCTGCCCACCATTTTCGAACTTCGGGATTAGTGAAGTCTGGAAAATTACATTCTCCAGGCCATACTTTTCCGTGCATCAAAGGCCCATCACCACGCTTACAGAAATAATCATTTTTCATGGCTTCTTGATACACCCAATAATCGCGGTCTATCTTAATACCCGGATCAATCATGACAACGGTTTTAAATCCGTCTTCGGCCAGTTCAGCGATCATTCTTTTAGGGTCTGGGAAAAGCTTTTTATCCCAAGTAAAACAACGAAAACCATCCATATAATCAATGTCTAAATAAAGACCATCGCAAGGAATTCGTAAATCTCTGAAATTTTTTGCAAGCTCTTTTACCCTTGCTTCTGGAAAATAACTCCATTTGGACTGTTGAAAGCCTAAAGCCCAAAGGGGTGGAAGTTCTGGAGTACCTGTTAAATTAGTGTATAAACGCACTACTTTTTCCATGTCTGGACCATAGATAAAGTAGTAATTCATTTCGCCACCATCAGCCCAAAAGCTGGTTACATTGCGTTTTTCTTGGGCAAAATCAAAATGAGTTTTAAAGGTATTATCAAAGAAAATACCGTAGGCTTTATTGTCTGTTAATCCCACATAAAAAGGAATGGCCTTATATAATGGGTCTTGGTCTTTTCCAAAAGCATATTGATCAGTTACCCAATTACTTATTCTTTTACCTTTAAGATTTGAGTGCGTAGCTTTATCGCCCATACCATAGAAGCTTTCGCCTGTTTTGGTAATTTTACTCATTTTAACCACATTACCACCGTATTCGTAGTTTTCTTCCCAATGGAAGCCTAATTCATCTTCGTTGATGATATGGCCTTCAGGATCCGATATTTGAATTCGCATTGTTTTCTTATCCACCAAAACCGTCATGCGAATGGTTTGTATGAGATATTCTGTAGCCGTTTCAGAAACTTTTAATTCATCATAACCTCTTAATCCGTTTTTGCATAAGGCATACGAGAAATCGGGCTCAAAAACATGATCTGTAGCATATCTAAAACGAATCATACTGTTTCTTAACACAGTAATTTGTAAAATAACTCCGTTGGCAGTGGTGAAATATAATTTATCCGTTTCTTGTTTAAAATTTATAATTTGATTGGGATATAGATTTCCTTTATATTCAAGTTCTGTATTGGTTATCATAAGTTAGTGCTTGGTTTGTCTTCGCAAAAAAAAGACATTCGTTTTAAAAAATAAAAAGATATTTTAAGGATTTATGAACTATCACGTTATAGTTGATAAATATTATTGTAAAATAACCACTCCTAAAGGGGGAAGTGTTAATTCTATAGAATTATTAAAGCCATGAGATGGTATTTTGCTGGTTTTAATGGCTTCGTTAGCAACTCCAGAACCTCCGTATTTTTGATGGTCAGTATTAAATAATTCTTTAATTTTTGTGCTTCTTGGAACTCCTATTCTATAATTGCTTCTTGTAATTGGCGTAAAATTACAAACCACGATCAAATCGTTTTTTTTATCATGTCCTTTTCTAATATAGGATAAAACAGAATTTTCAGCGTCGCCATAATCTATCCAACTAAAACCTTCTGGACTAAATTGTTTTTCGTAAAGTGCGGGATAATTTTTATAAAATGCATTTAAATCTTTTACTAATGTTTGTACTCCTGAATGAAATTTATACTGGGTTAAATGCCAATCTAAACTTGCTTGAAAATTCCACTCTGAAGTTTGCCCAAATTCGCCACCCATAAAAATAAGATTGGTGCCAGGGTGCGTAAACATATAGCCAAAAAGTAGTCTTAAATTAGCAAATTGTTGCCATTCATCGCCGGGCATTCTATACAATAAAGATTTTTTGCCATACACCACTTCATCATGCGAGAAAGGGAGCATAAAATTCTCCGTAAAGGCATAAGTCATGCTAAAAGTAAGATCATTTTGATGGTGCTTTCTGTAAACAGGCTCTTTTTTGAAATAGGTTAAAGTATCGTGCATCCAACCCATCATCCATTTCATTCCAAAACCTAAACCTCCATTTTCTGCGGGTCTTGAAACACCTGTAAATGCTGTAGATTCTTCGGCGATAGTTTGTACCCCATCAAAAGTATCATATACAAATTGATTCATTTCTTTCAAAAAAGAAATAGAGTCTAAATTTTCATTACCGCCATAGATATTAGCATCCCACTCCCCATCTTCTCGGGAATAATCTAAATAAATCATAGAAGCTACGGCGTCCACACGCAGTGCATCTACATGAAATTGATCTAGCCAAAACACTGCATTGCTAATTAAAAAAGCGCGAACCTCGTTACGGCCATAATTAAAAATTAAGCTTTTCCAGTCCGGATGGTACCCTTTTTTACGGTCAGGATGTTCATATAAATGTGAACCATCAAAAAAACCTAAACCGTGTGCATCTTCAGGAAAATGAGAGGGTACCCAATCTAAAATTACCCCAATATCATTCTGGTGTAATTTGTCAATTAAAACTTTAAATTCTTCAGGGTTTCCAAAGCGTGATGTTGGTGCAAAGTAGCCCGTTAATTGGTAGCCCCACGATGGGTCGTACGGATATTCCATAATAGGCATAAACTCTACATGGGTAAAATTCATTTCTTTTACATATTGCACCAAATCTTCGGCCAAATCTAAATAAGATAAAAATTCGTTGTTATTTTTACGTTTCCAAGAAGCTAAATGCACCTCGTAAACAGAATAAGGTTTGTCTAAACCGTTTTTGTCTTTTCGGTAGCCCATCCAATCTTTATCTTGCCAATTATAGTCGTTATCCCAAACAATGGAACCGGTTTTTGGAGTGTGTTCGCAATAGCGTGCAAAGGGATCCGCTTTTTCAGTGCGAATGCCAAAGTTTGTAGAGCCAATATTGTATTTGTAGAGCGCACCATTCGTTACATTAGGAATAAAACCTTCCCAAATACCACTTTCATCCCAACGCACGTTCAGCTCGTGTTGGCCAACCATCCAATGGTTAAAGTCGCCTATAACACTTACAGCATTTGCAGAAGGCGCCCATACGGCAAAATAGGTGCCCGAAACACCGTTAATTTCTATGGGGTGAGACCCTAATTTTTCATATAGTTTAAAATGCTTTCCAGATTTGAATAGATTGATATCGAACTCTGTAAATAAACTATGTACTTCTACTTTTGGCATAGGGTTACTTATTTATTGCAATATAATCAAGTTTGAATAATACTTAATCGTTTCCTGCGTTTGTTTTAAAAAAAAAGCGGCGAAATTGTAAAACTGAAAAAATGGAACGCTTTTTGTTTTA
>JBGSQM010000026.1:0-7393 GCA_041738035.1 Cellulophaga sp. | reverse complement strand
TTCAATCGTTTCTACATTATCAGAATAGTAGGATGATGGATTTTTTGCAATCGGATTATCTATTGTTTGTGATGTTGAAGCATTTAGATTTTGTCTGCTTTCCGAAGCTTTCACGTAATGATTTAAAATTTTTGGTGTTTTTACATATTTCAGTAAGAATTCAAAGGAATTGCCGTCTTTAGTAAATACAGTTAAATTCGTGTTTTTCTCAACATTATCTAGTTTTATATAACCAATCCTAAGCGTTCTTTTTCCTAAAGTACTATTATTAGAGCTTTCTTTGATTAAATATTCTTGTTGATTACCCAAAATAGGTTCTTCAATCTCTGACGGAAATACAATAATAGTTGTATAATCTTCGGAGACATCAATTTCTTTTTGTGCCATCGTCAAAAATGGAACTATAAGCATCAATATTAAAATTGTTTTCTCAATCATTTTCTAGTATGTGTATTATTAATTCTTGGTCATTTAGGAGTAATATCTTTTCGCTTTGTCTAAGCCTTTTTCTTTGAAAAAAATTAGATAAAGCGTTTATGCTGCCGTTTAATATTCGAGTTGTGGCATTGCCTGTAACTTCATTACTTGCTTCATTGGTTGCTTCGTTCATAGCATCCCTTTGATAATCATCCCAAAGTTCCCCGGCTCTTGTAGAATACATCCCAATACGACCATCACGAATATCTCGAACCTCTAATTTTATAGGCTGATGCGCTATATTGCTAATATCAAAAAGAACCCTGGTTTGATTGATATTCATATCGGCATATAAAAGCGTCCCTTTTTTAAATAGATTCCCATTATAGTTGAAGTCTTTTGTAAGCACAAGTTCAACAAGTTCTCCTGGCAATTTAAATTGATCTCTAAAAATCGCTGCTCTTGTTTCTATTACGTTGTTTTCTACTTTTTTTACACTTGTATTTTTCTTTGTATTTCGGGCCTTTTCTAGCCTTTCTTCATAGCTCAGCTCTTTAGAAGTATTATTATAATTACTGTCAGATGTAGTACTATTTTTTGAATCTGATCTATTTTTATTTTCTTTTTCCCACATCGAATAATCTCCATAAACTTCTTCTGTTGAATTAGTTTTTACTTTACTTGGCGTTGATGGTTCTAGGGCTTCAATGCTCTTTCGTAAATTATCCTCCACGTCAGTATTGTCTTCAGCAGAAATTTTATCCTCTTCGGGCGTGAAAATATCAAGTAAATTATCATTACTGATTTGCTTATTTTTCACCTCTAGAGCTTCAATTTTAGAATTGTATTTATCGGTGTCGCCAATTGGCGTTTCAAAGTCTTGGTTTACTACTTCATCTGAACTGCCATATTGAATAACGGCAAAAACAATAAGTATAAGCGTAATGGCTCCAACTACGGAATAGGCGATTATCATTCGCTTTTTTTCGCTGTTTTGTTGAAGCTGCATTTGTTTTTTTTTCTTTTCAACTTCTTTAGCTAAATTATTGCTGTTTTGTGTGTCACTAATCATTTTGATTGTTTTCTAAAATGTTATTATCACTAATAGTTCTAAAGTCCATTTCCTCGCTTTGTACTAAATTTTCAGATAAAGATGTGATTAGTAATCCGTAAGGATTATAAGGATAATTACGATTTACATCTTCTAAGGAAGCAATGATTTCCGAGGTATAGTACGTTTTAGAACCGTTATTGATACGCACTATAATAACCTTAAAAGAAACCTTATAAGGGGTGTCTAAGCTGTAAATTTTCCAACTACTTTGGTCTATATAGGCGTGTTGTACCAGTCCATTAATAGATAAAAAAGTATTGAAATACCCTTTTGCATCCCTATCTTTTACAAGCGTTGTAGGCTGTTGACCTAAAAGCCAAAAAAGCTTCTCTTTTTTATCTTTCATTGTAAAACCATCAATATCATAGTATAGCGATACCATATAGTCTAAATTCGCCTTTACCTGCTTAATCTTATCTTTTTTATCATCCAATTTTTCGAGTGGTACTAAAACACCTTTATCGGAAATGGCAAACAAGTTTTGTTGGCTTTGCTGATACACTAAAAAACAAAATAGAAAGCTACCTATAACCACAACGATAGTAACTATAGCCATTAGCCAAACTACTAGGTTGTTTTTTTTAAACATGCTATATAAATTATTTTCTACTTTCATATTTTAACTAAAAAAACTAATGACGTAAGATGTTGCCTTATTGAATAAAGTAACCTTTAATGTAAATACAATTATAATAGTAATAAGCGCTGCCCATATACTAATATTAAGGTTCATAAATGAACCAAAAAAATCAGGAGAATAATTTGTAAATGATGCCTGTAACTGTTCTTGGGTTATATCACAAATTTTAAGAATTCCGATATAAATAAGCCCTAATAAAGAAACGCCAATATATAAACGCAACCACTTTGAAATAAGTCCACTTGTTTGCTTAATGGTCGATAATGCGACCGCAATAGGAAATAAAAATTTCATTATTTCTAAAAAAAATACACGAGTTAGCAAATAACCACATATCATTGACATTTCTGCAATTTTACAAATTCCCACTAAAATTAAAACCAGTAGATAGCCTACAAAATAGGTGATATTTCCTGAGACTAATCCAAACATATCTAATCCATCCTCTGCACTACTAGTCATTAATACATAATCAAGCTCTAATGTGGTCAATAAATCTGTATAAAGCGTACTTGGTGTACTATTCATTGCGCTATTTATAGACGAAAATGTACCCTCTACAAGTTCAAAAATGAAATCGGAACTGATAATCAAAAAAACATATCCTATAATCGTAAGCACATCGCTTATTGTGTTGGTTGATGTGTTTACTACATTTTTTCCCCATCGTTCTAAAACAGAAAAAAATAGTAATAATATAGCGCACATTTTTGCCCCTTTTATGGTGTATAAAATATGTTGCTATTTTCGAGCGACAAACGAACGTTATCTATAAAGGCATAATCCATTATTTTCTGTAGGGATTGGCATAGCCCCTTGTTTTACCCACTTGAAATAATACTTTTTTTCTCTCTCCCTCAAACATTTCCAATCGTTCTTTATCGGACATATTAAAAAATCCTTCATTTAAAACATTAGTAATAGTCTCAACACTTCCACCAATACTTAACATCGACTGATTTAAACTATTTAAAAGAGTTGTTCTCGATTTTCCTTTTAAGTTAGAGTTATTTAGAACTATGTTTACATTTTCTATTGCTTCTTTTTGTAAGTCTATAATACTTGATATTTTAGCTACGCTTGTTACAATAGAATTGATTTTCTTGTACTTATCCTCAGCGCTTTTGAGTAATTCGTAATTTTTTTCAAGTTGATTTAACTGCTGCGCTGACTTGGCTAATTGTGTCGTTAGAGTTTGGTTTGCTGTTACATCGGTTACCACCATTGCCTGACCAAAACTATAACTTGTAAAGAGTAAAATGAGTACCACTAGTAGATTTTTCATAATGTATTTTTTTAATTAGATCTTATAAATTCTGTAATTGCTGTTTCCATATTTCCAGTTTTTTCATAGAGTTCTAGAAGTTCTTCGTTTTTTGCACCTTCTGTTTGATATGCCCAATACACCTCTTTAGGAACTTGTAAGCGATATACTTGATGATTTTTTTCTCTAAGTATAAAAACCTCGCTCCATGGTTTTTTGCTGTTGAAATCACTCCGTATAGAGGTTAATTGATAATAGGCATGTTCTGATAAATCAAACCTTTTCTGTAAACTTCTATAATCTTTGGCGCCTAACACATAAAGTATTTGCGTATTTTCAACGATAGCTTTAGATAAGTTGTTCTCAGGTAATTGACTTTCAGATTGCAGTATAATGCCCACCGCACCGTTTTGTTTTCTTATCGCCTGAAAAAAGAACTGTACACGCCCTAATACCCCATTCCATTTTAATTGTTCAGCAATTTCATCGAATAGGATAATCCCTTTGTTTTTTTTGTCTTTCCAAATTACATTATCTATTGTTGTTGAAACCAGTTGTAACATAATGGCCAATAAAAGTGCATTATCTTTAACCTTATCAAGTTCAAAGACAATAATAGATTTTGTACTTAAATCTTCAAATTGATTTTCTTTTGATTCCTTATACAAATAATCATAAGTGCCACCAGTTGTAAATTCTTCCATCAGGTGCAAAAATTCATCCCTATTGAAGAATTCTTTTTTGATGTCTAATAAACTCAATAATTTAGGATTGTCTTTTATAAATTCTACAAAATTAGGAAGTGAGTAACCCCCTGAATTTTTTTTATAGTAGGTTTCAATTAATTTACGAAGTGAAGCTCTCTCAATTTCATTGAGCTGCGTATCTCTTTTAAAATGTACCCCTACAAATTCAACCAATTCATCTATTTTATCATTAGTCAGTTTATGATCCTCTGTATAAGAATGGTTTTGAAGTTCAAACGGATTAACCCCCATAGAAACTCCTTGTTTATAGCTAATATAAGCCGTTTGATTTGGAAATAATGCTGATAATTTACGGTAGCTACCCCCTAAATCAATAATGACAACTTTTACATTAACAGAAAAATAGTAGCTAATAATGTGATTTGCATTGAATGATTTTCCAAATCCAGTAGGTGCTAAAATAAAAAAGTTGCGAGCCTTTACATATTTTTTTTCATCATCCCATGTATCAACGCTAACAGGCACATTGTCAATTCTTGAATTATAAGTAATCCCTGTTGTGTCATTCTTATATGCGCCTGTATTATTAATAAAAGAACAAAATATTTCAAGCGATGAAATATAAAGCTGCTTCTCTGTAAAATAATGACTAAAAAAAGGAAATGAATAGTTGAAAATAGCGTTTAAATAATTTCCTGTAGGAACATAAGCTTTGATGTCTAGTTCCTTAAATTGTTCTATAACCTTATATAAGTTTAGTTGTAGTTCTGCTTCATCATTTGCAATAATAATTACATTATTATGTCCTCGAATTAGTTTTACACTATCGGAATTTGTTACTAAATCCGCAATAATTTCATCTGTTTGTTTAGCGAACTCAATATTTGCACGATCAAAGCCTGACGATTTGTGAAGCTTATCGTTTCTTAGGCGTAAATCGTCTAAATGCTTATTGCTATCATCGATATAACATATCTGATTGTAGATGTGTGAAAAATCTAAATCAAAGGTGAAATTATCGGCATTATTGCGATAAAAACTAGAGGTATCACTAGAATATATTTTATCTTTTTTATACTTAGTAAGGCTTTCAGGAAACCTTCTTTCGTCCACCTGACAAACCATTGAGGCATACTTACTACCGATACGAATACTTGTAGTATCAAAAAAACGATCACTAATAAAGCTATCGTCAAATAAGTTGTAATAGGTGTCGTAGTAGGACCTTACTTGCCAGGATTCAAAAGGATTAATTTCAAATTTATTATTCCCGCTTAATCGTATTCCTTTTAAGCTGTTTAGCGTTTCTTGAACCGAATTACTAAAGTTTAATATCTTATCATCAAAACCCAAAAAAGCGGATTTATCCACTTTCTTAAAAGGGTTATTTAAATTAGTATTTAAAAGTTCTTTATTGGGTAGAATAAAAAACAAAAAGCAGGCGTGATTTTTAAAATCTACGCCATCAAAATGTTTTTTAGTGCTTTTTTCTAAAAAGTTTGATGCTGGCAAAGAAGCTGCATCAAACTTTTTTTTAATGATAGCATCTTGCTTGTAAAAAATTGTGCCTGTTGGTAAATCCTTTAAAGCTTTTTCCCAGGAGGAATTAAGCTCTAAATAATCATCCTTACCAAGAGAATATTTTTCAGGTAAAATAAGGTGAAAACATTCCGCATAAACCCCATTTGCAAAAAGCCCTTTGTGCTGTTCTATGTGTATAAATTCATTCATAGTCGCTATAACTTTTAGGAAGTTTATTATCTAAAAAACGACTGGTAACTTTATCGTTAGATAAAATAAATTTACAGACAAAGTATAGTACGAAAACGAAAATTATAAAAACAATAAGCTTGGTGAATGAAAATCCACTTATAAATGAAAACAAGCCGCATATAAGCCCTACAACAAAAACAAAAAATGTCTTTACGGTAAAACCATATAGGTAAGGTTCTTTTCTTATGTTTTTATAATTTTTCAAAACAGTATATTATAATCTAATTCTAGTAATAAATTGAAATAAGCCAGCAACAACACCTACTATAACCACATAGATTATAATATTCATTAGCCCTTTTTTCCAGTCGCCATTTTCTTTAACAAAATGTCCTAAGTTTACCATAACTACAATTAAAAAAATTACCCCTGCCACGTATGGAAATATCCCCTTAATCTGATCAGATAATTTGGTTACTGGGGTTTGTAAATCTAAATCTTGTGCGGTTAAAATACTTGTCATTAAAGCAAATGATAAAAAAGCGGTAGTTTTTTTGTAAGAAGATTTTTCATAAATTAAGTATTTAGGATGATTAAAGTAAAACAAATATATGTTATTAATTGTACTAAATTACAATATGGTGTAATTTTTATTAAATTTTAGTATCTACAAATCTTTGGATATCACGTATAATAGTATCATAATTTGCAAGTAGCCTTTCACTAGATACTTGTAAGGTATTATCTAGTTCTTCTCTTGGAATAGGAAGCCTTTTGAATTTAAGCAATTCATTTTTTCCATCAGATAAAAACGCAAATTGCCCCGCCTTAAGCTTACTAAATTCATCAGCTCTCACTTTAGCGACTTCTTTTTTAGAAATCGTTGTGCCAGAAGTACTCTCAAATAACGCACCACTTCCTTTTTTATTGATACTTTTTTGTTCTTTTTCGACAAGTTCAAAATAACTTTCATAAAATTTTGATGTTTCGGGATCGTTTGATTTACCAAAAAATTGGGTTGATAAATTGGCGGTTATTTCCCTAAATTTATCTTTTCCATACCTTACCGTTCCTTGTACCAAATCTTGAGCGCAGTACACCACGACCACCCCAAAACTTCGCATAGTGGCAGGTATTTTAGCCATATTTTGAAGCTTTATTGTAGGTGCTTCATCCAGCAATAAAAAACTATGTTTTCTTTCTCGAACCATCATTTGCTTGGTAGCAGTATGAATGATAGTGGCCAAAATAGGGGTAAGAAATAAGTCATTCTTCGGTTCATTAATAATGGCTAAAACTGTGTCATTGTCTGGACTGTTAACGTTTAAATCGATAGTATCTCCTGATAAACTCCAAAAAGCTTCAGGGAAGGCAATTTTACGAAGTGAATTAGCTAAGGTTGAAAGTACTGCTGCTGTTTGACGTTCAGAAGCTAAACCCATCACAAAAGGCGAAGCCTGAATAGCCACCCTACTATTGGAAAGTAAGAATTTTTTTAATTTAGCAAAGCTATCAAAAGCTTCTTTGCCTAAATAATC
>JBGSQM010000151.1:0-1837 GCA_041738035.1 Cellulophaga sp. | reverse complement strand
AGCTCTTAAAAATTCCTAATACTTTATTGCCTAAAAGTTTACACGACTTTGTAGCAAATAATAATGCTAGCAATGAAGATTATTTAAAAGGGTTTATCAATGAAAATGGAATAGTTTTAGACGAGGTGGTTGTGAAACAGCGCGTAGATAAAGAAGATTCAAAAGGTATCAAACCTGATTCTGGTTCTTATATGGTAAATAACAGGCGTGGAGTAATAAAAATTTCTGGGGAAGAAGTAGATATGTTTCCTTTAATATTAGAATTAATAAGATTTAAGGGCTTTGATGTTGAGTATGAAGATCCAATGAAACCGATAACGGTCGTCCAAAGGTTTGCTAGCACTATTCAAACAAACGAACCTACTAGTTTAGTATCTGGATTTACGGCTAATCAAAATAGATTGTCTCCAATATTAATTATCGATGACGTTTTAGTTCAAGATTTTGAATTGTTAAGATTCCTTAGAACCTATGATATAGAGAATATTTATATAAACCCAAGAGATTTAAGTCAAGGTGTCAGAGGTGCAGGAGGACTAATACGTATAAATAGACGAATAACTGCCATTGATTATGGAGCGCTCTCGAAAGTATCGCCAGAGATTAATTATTTAGAAACAGCTCTAGACTTGGCGTTTCAATCTCCTAGAAAATTTTATAATCCTATTTTTAATTCTTATAATAGTACTGCTTTTGATAGTTATGGTACCGTGCATTGGCAACCAAACATTACAACAGATGTAGAAGGCAATTTTGTAGTAAAAGTACCTTTAATATCCAAGAAAAGTTATACTTTTTATTTTGAAGGCATGTCTTCAACTGGAGGACTTATCTCAAAAAAAATCACTTGGAAACCTGACATAGCGCCTTGATTTAATATCCGTAGTAAAAAGAACTGTTGATTACTTCTATTTTAATTCAATAAATTATGAACATATATTATAAATTTATTCTAATTTTTTTTCTTGTTTTTTATAGCCCAAGGATTCATACTCAAACGAGGCCCTTAGATGTACAAGAAAAATTGTCGACTTATTTTAGCCTTCCTCGCGAGCAAATATATTTGCATTTGAATAAAAGCACTTATGTTTCTGGGGAGTCCTTATGGCTCAAAGGTTACGTTTGGGATTTTACTGATAAGACACCCTCTGTTGCTACAAAAAATTTAGAAATTAGCCTTCATAATAGTGCTGGGGAGTTGGTAAAGAAAAAGTTGCTTTTAGCAGAAAAAGGCCATACCTCAGGTTATTTTGAGATTGATTCTTTACTGTTACATGGCGAATATTATATTCGGGGAACTACCAATTGGTTGCGTAATTTTAAAGAAGATCACGATTATGTGCAACGGATAAGCATTATCGGAAATGATTTGTTGGAGCAGAAAAATCAGGGAAACCAATTGAAGTATGATTTACAGTTTATGCCAGAGGGTGGTTACCTAATAGAAGGCTTAAACAATAATATAGGAGTAAAGCTTATAGATTCAAATGGAAAAGGCGTAGCTTTTAGAGAGGGTATTGTGCTTGATCAAAAAGGAAATACAGTAAGTACTTTTGAGAGTAACCCATTAGGTTTAGCAAAGTTTTCTTTAGATGTAGGTATAGATCAGCAATATAAAGCAAAAATAACTTTAAACAATGGCAGTACGGTGGAAGCCAATTTGCCAAAGGCCGAAAAAGAAGGGATAGCCCTGCGTGTGGTAAATACGCCTGGAGAATATCTTTATCTTCAATTAAATACCAATCAAAGCACTTATAATCGTATTTCGGGCCGACCTTTTCATATTATTTACCACCAAGAAGATAAGAGTAGCTTAGGAGAAATGAGTTTTAGTGAC
>JBGSQM010000204.1:0-3781 GCA_041738035.1 Cellulophaga sp. | reverse complement strand
TCAAATTATTTTAATTTAAGAATTCGACAGTGATTATTTTTTAAGTTTTCCCAAGAGAAAAGATGTTTGGGCTTATTGATAATTTAGTATATCAAGAACAACATACTAACTAAAAAGATAAATTAAGGGAAAAGCAAGAGGATAACACGCTAAAGCGATGTTATGGTTTTTCATTTCCTTCGGAAGTGCTTTGTTTATTGAATTTTGAATAGAATTTTGCGTTGCTAGATTTTTGATTTTCACGGATTTTGCTGTTTAGAGCAATAGAACTAACAAATTTTTCACTGAAATACGAAATTTTAGGTGTCATTCAGCCTAGTCCTCACCCCTATTTACTTACACTTCGTTTCAGCAAAATAAGAGTTCGTAAAAAGGTCTTGAACACAAGTCAAAAAGTAATTTGAGTTTAAATATTTTTTTTGGAAAATTTCTTTTTGACTTACGTTCGCTTGACCAACATTTTAGTGGTAGATTTCAATGCTAACTTCAAAGAGGTTTGATACCCTACGTATCAGATGCCTTCCCTTTTTGATTTTAATAGTATAGGATTTAAAATTAGCGGGCGCATAAAACGTTACACTATTTATAGCCCTTTCCTAATTCTAAATCCTTTGAGGAGCTTAGGGCATCAAAAAGGGAATGCGATAGGCTCTGAAAGAAGTAAATGGAATCAAAAGACTTTACTTTTTCAGTTGCTCTTTTTTTTGCTTTTTATGGAAGTTTTAAAAAAGGGAGATGCTCAGGATAAAAAAAGTATATGGGTTTGCTAGTGTATTCGTACTTTATAATTTCTTCGTTTTTATATTTATTGTACTTGTTTTAGCATCGTTTGTACTTCATCCAAAAACTCCATCTCTTCATAAGGGACCAGTTGAAGAATGAATTTTAATACTTCGGAGGTGTTTAGTTCTGGATTACCGATATGCTTATCTGCAACATATTCTACTTGTAAAGCCATAATACAAGTCTTTAATAAGTAAAGTATCAGATCCATAACTTCTTGGTAACTACCTAATGGTAATAGCAACATATCTTTACTGCTGGTATGTGAGTTAGATTTAAATAAGGTGAGCTTATCTTTACTCAAAGTTAGTAGGGTTTCTAATAGTGCTTCTTTGTCTTTAAACGGATGCTCTTCCATGATTTTTTGTTTTATAGTATGACTTCATTTATAGTGCTACTTCGATCGTTGTTTTTTTGCTATGGCTTGAAATAAGTGTTAGCTATCTTTCTTTTTTTTTCATCAGCCACTATCTCCGCTATTTTGTCTAAACAGAACATCTGATGATGTGGTAGTAAATCAATTACGATTTCTAAAACCTTAGCCACTGAAGATATGGGCGTTTTGTTTTTATGTTTTGGAGACACAAAACTACCTTGACCATCTAATGCATAATAACATACTTCTAAAAGCGAGGATATACTGCTGGTCATATCCTCGTTGTCTATGACCTGAAAACTAACTGTCTTTCCCTGATCTTTGAAAACAGGGCTTGTGTCTACCTCTAAAGAATTATTTATTAGACGTTTGATTTTTTTGATTTTTTTTCTGTTTGTTTTTGAACTATCGGATTTTGTGTTTTTCTTGTCAACAGAATTTTCAATAGGATTTTCAAGTGGTTGATCTGAATGCAAGGCTATGGTTTCATCCAAAATAATTTCTTTTAAAATGGTCATTTCTCGATGAAAATGAACATTGATTTCCTGGATCTGTATTCCTAATTTTTGGTACAACTCGTCTAACTGCTCTTCTGTAATGGTATAGGTATCCGAATATCTCGCAGAGGAATAGGCGTCTTCTAAAATATCTAATAACTCTAATTCTATGGGGGATGTTACATCAAACATACTATCTAATTCGTTTAAGAATTTCAAGACGTAAGCTTGATGGTTTTTGATACTATGGCATACTTTAACAGTACCGCCTATAAAACTTTCTAAAATTCGATAGCCTTGTTCAAAACTTTGGTGCATCATAAAAGCACATTGAGAAAACTCTTTTTCTTCCTTGAAATAATGAATACCCTTTTTATAGGATTTCAGTCGGGACATATCGCGCTTGAAGTTTTGCTTTATTTTTTCAAGAAGAGGACTGGTTAAGGTGTTAGGGTAGTTCCATATAAAATTTTCTTGGTTGCTTAGGTACACTAATTTTTTATGATGGCAGTGATTTAAAAAATAGAGATTACCTTGTTGTAATTGTTCTTGGGTATAAGCAAAAGAAAAAACTCGAAAACTAAAGTCATCATGTTTTGAAAAAACGTTTTGAAAAAGTGGTAAGATAGACGCAACGCTTTCTTTAGTAGAAAGTTTTAAAATGATATTTATCTTGTTGTTGTAGGAATGACATGAAGCTCCATGACTAAGGTACATGCGCTCCACTGCTATGATTGCAATTATATCTGTTATAATTTGAGCAAGCTCTTCTTGGGTGTCCTGAGTCATTTTTTTTATGCTACTAGTTTCCATGCGCTTTTGTTTTCTATAAATAAAGGATAAAATCAAGAGGTATCGAACCACAGGCAGTTGTATTTTACTTCCATTTATTTGTTCGCTACAACTAGGCTAAATTTTGAAAAAAAAGCTATATTTGAAGTATGGAAACAGCAACAAAATCAAACCACATCGGTAGAAAAATTAGCCGTATCAGGGAGCTTAGAGGGATGAAACAAGAAACCTTAGCCGAAGAATTAGGCATTAGCCAACAGGCTGTTTCTAAAATTGAACAGTCTGAAAAGATTGAAGAAGATAAATTGGAGCAGATTGCAAAAGTGCTTGGGGTGACAAAAGAAGCTATTGAAAATTATAGCGATGAAGCTGTATTTAATATAATGGGTAATACTTACAATGACAATGCTTCTTCATTAAATTATGCTTGTACATTTAACCCCATAGATAAGTTGATTGATGCTTATGAAGAAAACAAAAAACTGTATGAACGTTTACTACAAGCCGAACAAGAAAAAATCGAGTACTTAGAAAAACTAATGAAAGGAAAATAAAAACTTATTGAATTATAAAAAAAAAGGGAATCAATTAAAAATGATTCCCTTTTTTTATTTACTAAGCTATACATTTTAACAACTAGAGTTAACCTCCTTTTTTTCATTCAAAAACTGTTCTCTCAGTTTTTTCATATCATCACTTACCTTGCGCTCTATGACTTTAGCATAAATCTGTGTTGTAGATATTCTAGAATGTCCTAGCAATTTTGAAACCGTCTCAATAGGAATGCCATTACTTAAAGTGACCGTGGTAGCAAAAGTGTGTCTCGCAATATGAAAGGTAAGGTTCTTTTTAATTTCACATACGTCAGCTACTTCCTTTAAATATGCGTTTAATTTTTGATTAGATATATTTGGAAATAAACCTTTATGATGTACAGTTTTAATATGCGCTTTATACTGCTCTATAATTTCTAAGGCTTTTGGTAATAGTGGTATTCTTATGCCCTTACTCGTTTTCTCTCGCCTGTAATGAATCCATAGTTCTCCATCAATACCAATATTAATATTGTCTTCTGTCAAGTTAACAACATCAATATAACTTAAACTTGTATAACAGCTAAACACAAATAAATCCCTAACCAGAGCTAATCGCTCTATAGATAAGTGCTTCTCCTCTACTCTTTTTAATTCCTCTAGACTTAAAAACCCTCTTTCTGTTTTAATGAATTGAGCTTTGAAGTTTATAAAAGGGTCACGAACTATCCAACCTAATTTAACAGCTAAATTTATCAATTTTCGAAGGCGCTCAATATGTTTCATCACCGTATTATTCC
>JBGSQM010000177.1:0-95911 GCA_041738035.1 Cellulophaga sp. | reverse complement strand
TTTAGGGTCTCGATTTTATCTCGATTCAAATAAGATTGAATGAATAATTTGGTATATGTGCAAAAGAAAAAACCCTGTAAATCATAAGATTTACAGGGTTTTGCTACCGTTTAGGATTTTTTCAGCGGAGAAAGAGGGATTCGAACCCCCGGACCTGTTACGGTCAACAGTTTTCAAGACTGCCGCATTCGACCGCTCTGCCATTTCTCCGAGTGTCTGTGCTTTACTACAATATTTAAATTCAATTAACCATTTCGGCGGAGCTACCCTTCTTTTTTGGTGCACCTATCTTCCGAACGGAATTTTGTAATTCCTTAGGCGGGTGCAAATATAATAACCTTTTTTTAATTTCGTTCAAGTAAACACTATATTTTTTAGAAAATTATTTTCTAAAGAACTCAGTAAAATTATAAAGTATAAACAGCTTTAGTTATTTAAAGTTTCGGACTTCTAAGAAAGCCTTAAATTCACTAACTTTGACTCCAAAAATAGCGAAGAGTAAAAGAAAATGACAAATAGTATTCAACAATTGCAGTGGCGTTATGCGGTTAAAAAATTCGATGACACCAAAAACCTTACGAGCGATAAAATTCAAATTTTAAAAGAAGCCTTTAATTTAACCGCAACATCATACGGATTGCAGCCTATTAAATTAGTGGTGATTAACAATAAAGAACTGCAGAATTCACTAGTAAAAGCATCCTATAACCAAAGGCAGGTAGCACAGGCGTCGCATGTTTTGGTTTTTTGTATAGAAACTCAAATAAGCGAACAATATATTTTAGATTATTTTTCCAATGTAAAAAAGCTTCGAAATACAGCCGATGAAATTTTACATCCATTCAAAACTGCTTTGATAAGAGATTTTTCGCAAAAAACCAAGGATCAAATCATATCTTGGGCAACCAATCAGGCGTATTTGGCGATGGGAAATCTTTTGACAATTTGTGCTCTTGAAGAAATTGATGCCTGCCCCATGGAAGGTTTTATAGCATCAGAATATCATAAAATACTTGATTTAGAGGATAAATGCTTACAAGCTGTTTTGGTGCTACCCGTGGGATATAGAGCCGAAGATGATTTTTTCTCAAATCTTGCCAAAGTAAGGAAATCAGTGGAGGATTGTGTAATTGAGCTTTAGCTTGAGATGATTATGATTTATATTTTAGAATAGCGTATTAAGTACTAAGTACAAAGTCGATAAATAGGAAAAAGTCAATGGAAATTATAAGTATGGTAAAGAGTATTGATATAAAGTGATAGAAGATAACCTGAAATCTTTTTTTAAACCATTAAAAAGTCAGCATTCACCAATGACAAAAAACATTTAACTCGATACTAGAACCTTGTAAAACCTAATAATCTGTATCTTTTCAACTTTCGACATTTGACTTTCGAGACATTTCACAGTATCTTTGCGAAAAATTTCACATGGATTCTGCTGATCAAAATGAATTTTACGATAAACTAAAAGAGCGTTTATTAGAAACCACCACCTGGCCATCTTTATATCTATATAAATTTATTGTACCTAGTGATGGAACGGGTCTTAAAGAAATTGAATCTGTTTTCGATGATACCCAAGCGACTATTATCAAAAAATTGTCTAAAAACGGGAAATATACGAGCGTTTCCATAGGCCTAATCCTTGAAAACCCTGATAAAGTCATCGAGAAATACTTAGCTGTAGCCACAGTAAAAGGTCTTATTTCTTTATAATTGACATAAACTTAGCATATATAATAGTTTTTTTTTAATTTGCAGGCTTTAAGAGCATACTTTCCTCTTTTTTATTAATTAAAATATCTTTTAATTTGAGTTTAGCCAATATTGAAGTATTCAATTTAGAATACAACACAGAGCGACCACACCTTATTATACCTGAATACGGACGTCATTTTCAAAAAATGGTAGATTACGCTTTGAGTATAGAAGATGATGTAGAACGCAATAAAGTAGCCCAGGCCATCATTAGTGTTATGGGTAATATTCAACCACATTTTAGAGATGTTCCCGATTTTCAACATAAATTATGGGATCAGCTTTTTATCATGTCCGATTTTAAACTAAAAGTTGATTCTCCATATCCGATTACCAGTAGAGAAATGCTTCAGGAACGTCCTGAGCCTTTAAAATACCCGCAAAATTTCCCTAAATATCGATTTTATGGCAACAATATTAAATTAATGATAGATGTTGCTACTTCATGGGAAAAAGGCGATAAGAGAGATGGATTGGAATATGCAATTGCCAATCACATGAAAAAATGTTTTTTAAATTGGAATAAAGACACGGTTGAAGATAAAATTATCTTTAAACACTTGCACGAGTTGAGCGACGGTAAAATTGATTTAGCACGTGAAGGTGAAAACCTTACCGAAAGTGGTCAGTTTTTAAAGAATAGACCAGCGAAGCAAAACTCAAACCGATCGAATAATAAAAAGAATAGAAGTACAAATACTAATAATCGCAGTAAAAAGCGATACTAAATAATAGTCAAAATTAAATGGGGACATTTAAAATTGAAGGTGGACACCAATTACATGGTGAAATTACCCCTCAAGGTGCTAAAAATGAAGCTTTACAGATATTATGTGCGGTGCTACTTACCTCAGAACCCGTAATCATAAGTAACATTCCTGATATTGTGGATGTTAATAAACTAATTACTTTACTCGAAGATCTAGGCGTAAAAATCCAAAAAAAAGGACAAGGGACATACAGTTTTGTGGCTGATGATGTTAATTTGGAGTACTTGCAATCAGACCAATTTAAACAGGATGGTAGAGGTTTAAGAGGCTCTATAATGCTTGTAGGGCCTTTATTGGCTCGTTTTGGAAAGGGATATATTCCTAAACCGGGTGGCGATAAAATAGGACGAAGAAGGTTAGACACTCATTTTGAAGGCTTTATTAATTTAGGGGCTACATTTAGATACAATAAAGAAGAACATTTTTACGGAGTTGAGGCCAAAAAGCTAAAAGGTACTTACATGCTTTTAGATGAAGCATCGGTTACGGGGACAGCGAATATTGTGATGGCGGCAGTTTTGGCAGAAGGAACGACCACTATTTATAACGCAGCCTGCGAACCGTATCTACAGCAACTTTGTAAGATGTTGAATAGAATGGGTGCGAAAATTACTGGTATCGGTTCTAATTTATTAGTTATTGACGGTGTTAAAAAACTGGGTGGAACAGAACATCGCATGTTACCCGATATGATTGAAATTGGCAGTTGGATTGGCTTAGCTGCAATGACTAAAAGTGAACTTACTATTAAAAATGTGAGTTGGGATAATTTAGGTCAAATTCCGAGTGTTTTTAGAAAATTAGGACTTACGATCGAGCGTAAGGGCGACGATATTTATATTCCAGCGCATATTAACGGATACGAAATTCAAAATTATATAGACGGTTCAATTTTAACCATAGCAGACGCTCCTTGGCCTGGATTAACTCCCGATTTATTAAGTATTATCTTAGTGGTGGCAACACAAGCTAAAGGTGAGGTGTTAATCCATCAAAAAATGTTTGAAAGTCGGCTATTCTTCGTGGATAAATTATTAGACATGGGCGCAAAAGTAATCCTGTGTGATCCACATAGAGCAACTGTTATTGGGCATGATTTTAAATCGACGCTGAAAGCAACCACCATGGTTTCTCCAGATATTAGGGCAGGAGTTTCTTTATTAATTGCCGCTCTTTCTGCTAAAGGAACATCAACCATTCATAATATTGAACAGATAGACAGAGGTTACGAAAATATAGACGAACGCTTACGTGCTATTGGAGCTAAGATTACTAGGGTCTAGTTTGGGTGAATTTTTAAAGCAAAGAACTTGTTTAGAGCTTAAAATGGAGCCAGTAAGAGTGTTTAATTATGAAAATAAACGCATTGCGAATCGTCTCTATTTATCCCTATTGTTTTATTTTTAAATTTAACATTGCCAATTTACTCCAAAACCCTAACACTCAAAATCCGAATATCCTTGAGCGGTCTGTCTAAATCATTAGTCGGGGCCGCAGCAATGCTATCCAAAATATCTAAGCCATTGATTACGGATCAAGTCATAAAGTTGTGGGATTTTACATTTAGGCAAAAATATTAGTTAGTCTAAAGAGGAAGAATTCTACGTTTCTAACGCCTCTAAATTGGGCTCTAAATGCCTTAATTTTTGCGTTGAAAGATTCCGCTGATGCATTAGTACTTCTGTTATCAAAATAATTTAATATGTTTTTATAATGGATAGCCATGGTTCTAGAGATTGTATTAAAGCTTTTGAATGCTGCTTGTCTTACTTTCTCATCCCATTTAGCTAAGCGTACAAGGGATCAAGTCATAAAGTTGTGGGATTTTACATTTAGGCAAAAATATTAGTTAGTCTAAAGAGGAAGAAATCTAAATCAAAGCCATGTATAATTAATTGCTTTGATAAGTTAATATTTGGAAAATTCCGCCGGAATTTTCTATGGTTCGTTCTTGTTTACTAAATTAGGTGCTTAATCACGCAACTTACCACAGATACAAAATTGTTGCCAGTAAAATAAAGTATCCTGTTTTCCAGAGTAAATAACTAATTATATTTCTTCTATTTTTTTTTGTTACATTTAGGTATTCTATCTCCTGAAACACTAGTTTTTCAGTTTTAGAATTGAAGAATTTATATTAAATAAAAAATGAATAGAATTGTATTTTTGACCTTCTTACTTTTATTAATTAACTTCTTTTCGTGTACTCGTCAAACTACAGAAAATAAACAATTCCGTATTGGTTTTTCTCAAGCCATGACTAATGATGAATGGAGACAGTCAATGAATACTTCAATGGAGTTGCAGGCATCGTTACAGCCAGGTGTGCTATTAACCATTTCTAATGCAGATTATGATGTTGAACAACAAATACTTCAGTTAAAAAAGTTTATTGCCGATAGTGTTGATATCATTATTGTTTCTCCCCTTCAATCAAAGCCCATAACACCCATTGTAAAGGAAGCATTAAATTCAGGTATTCCAGTCCTTGTAGTGGATAGAAAAACAGATAATCAAAAGTACACCGCTTATTTAGGGGCAGACAACATCGAAGTCGGCAGAAATGCTGCTAAATTAATTTTGTCCAATTTATTAGATTCATTAAATATAGTAGAAATAAAAGGACTTGCGGGTTCTTCTCCAGCCGCGGAAAGAAGTTTAGGTTTTCACCAGATTATAGATAAATTTCCAAAAATTAAATTGATAGAGTCCATCGAAGGTGATTGGGAGAAAGAGTCTATCTCAGAAAGTTTTAAGCAAATATTATTAAATCATGAAAAAATAGATTTTGTTTTTGCTCATAATGATAGAATGGCAAAAGGTGCTTGGGATGTGGCACGAAGCCTAGGATTAGAAGAAAAGATAAATATAATTGGGGTTGATGGCTTAAATGGACCAAATGGAGGCATACAAATGGTAAAGGAGGGTGTTTTATATGCTACCATATTATACCCAACTGGTGGTGATGAGGCCATAAATATTGCACTAAAAATTTTAAATGATGAGTTAGTTTCCACAAATAATATATTAGCTACAACTGTAATTGATCAGTTTAATGCAGATATAATGCAGAATCAATTTAATAAAATTAATGAACAGAAGACATTAATTGAAACTCAGGTTTCTGCCATAAAAAGAAAAGAACAACAATACTATTCTCAAAGCAACACCTTGAAAATTATACTGATATTCTTATTCATCATTCTTGGACTTGCTATTTATAGTATATATTCAAAAATTTCAATCATAAAAAAGAATAGGCAGTTAGAGATTACAAATAACAAAATTACCATACAAAGAAACCAGATCGAAAAAATTGCTAGCGAAGTCAAAGAAATTAACGAAGCTAAAATGAACTTTTTTACTGGGTTGTCACATGAATTTAAAACCCCTTTAACCTTAATTATGAGTTCTATAGAGTCTTTAAAAGACTTAGACAGACAGAAAGAAAAGAAAAGTGTTTTTGAGATAGAATTGATTCAAAATAATTCTAATCGTCTATTAAGGCTAATTAATAATTTGTTAGATTTTAGGAAAGTTGAGGATCAAAAATTTAATATAAGAGCTTCCAAAACTAATGTTTTTAAATTTTCAAATAATATCTATAAGGAATTTAAAGGAGAGGCAAAAAAAAGAAATATCAAATTTAATTTTAGCACGAATAATGAAGATTTAGATTTGTTTATGGATCGCAATTTAATGGATAAGGTTTATTTTAATTTATTATCTAACGCTTTTAAATTTACTCCAGATAATGGCAAGATAGACATTCTAATTAAAGACAATTTTAATGAGAGTACAATTTCTATACATATCGTGGATAATGGTATTGGAATTCCAGAGAATGAGCTTACAAACGTATTTACCGCTTTTTTTAAAGGTTCAAACAATAGGAAAAATAGTTCAGGAGTTGGCTTGCATTTAACCAAACAATTTATTGAACTTCACCTTGGTAATATTGAGGTTAAATCTCATCATGGAACAGAATTCATTATTACTTTATTCAAAGGAAAAACGCATTTCAACGAAGATCAAATCGTAATAGATCCAGAATTGGTAGAGACTACATTGATTGATTTTTCTGATGAAATTGGTTTGGATGATAATTTTATAGATTTAAATCAAGATAAAGACAAAGAAAAGTATTCTATTCTTTTGATTGAAGATAATAGAGATTTAAGTTTTTTTCTTAAAAACAAACTACGTAGTGAATACGACATTATATTATCTGACGGGACAGATGGACTAGAAGTAGCTTTTGAACAAATTCCTGATGTTATTATATGTGATTTAAATTTACCCGATAAAAGTGGATTTGAAATTTGTGAGACCGTAAAAAATGATTTACGAACCTCCCATATCCCTGTAATTATACTCACCGCTTTGGGAAATAAAAAGTCTTTCGTCAAAGGCCTTCAATGTGGAGCAGATTTATATTTAACCAAACCCTTTAATTACTCCATTTTAATTCAATCCATTAAGTCCATTCTTTATAATAGGGAAAAGCTACGGTATTATTACACCAACAATATTCATAAAATTGATCAGGCACAGCCATTTGGTTCCACAGAACAATCGTTTATAAAACAATTAAATTTACAAATACAAGAAAACCTTGATAATTCTGATTTCTCGGTGGAAAATTTATCTGATTCATTGAATATTTCAAGAGTTCAGCTATATAGAAAGGTAAAGGCTTTGTTAGGAATAAATGTTAGCGATTATATTTCTGATTACAGATTAGATAAGGCAAAATTTATGATTGATACTAGTAATCTGACCATGTCGGAAATTGGATACAGTGTCGGTTTTTCTTCACCAAATTATTTCTCAACCGCTTTTAAAAGCAAATATGGACTTACGCCTGGGGCTTACAAAAAAACAATTTAATCTTTTTTATATAATCTGATGTATCAATTTTAAACTTATGAGTTACATGATTGTAATTTGGTTTAATTTTTTTAAATAAAAAAATATTTAAGTAGTTGTTTTTGTGATACTTATGTAATTTTATAGTTTCGTTAACTAAATAATAACATATTGTAACATTTGCGAATTAATTCCTAATTATTTGGTTATAATATAGTCCTCATATTCAAAACCTGAAATATGAAGAAAATAGTAGTATGGTCTATCACAGCAGCTTTAGCAGGATTTTTATTTGGTTTCGATACTGTTGTAATATCTGGAGCTGATAAAAAGCTTCAAATGTTATGGGGTTCTAGCGACGTTTTTCATGGTACTGTCGTCATGGCCATGGCATTATGGGGAACGGTATTCGGCGCACTATTTGGAGGCATACCAACCAATAAAATTGGTCGAAAAAATACTTTGATATGGATAGGCGTCCTATATACAATTTCTGCTTTAGGATCGGCTTTTGCAAATGATCCTTATATTTTTGCTTTTTTTAGATTTATCGGTGGCCTCGGAGTAGGGGCATCTACAATAGCGGCTCCTGCCTATATTTCTGAAATTGCTCCAGCAAAAGATAGAGGAAAATTAGTAGGTCTTTATCAGTTTAATATTGTTTTAGGTATTTTAATAGCATTCTTATCTAATTATTTACTTAGCGGTCTTGGCGAGAACTCTTGGCGTTGGATGTTAGGGGTCGAAGCTATTCCGGCCATCGCATATACTTTACTGGTTATAAATATTCCTAAAAGTCCAAGATGGCTATTGACTAAATTACGAATGGAGGAAGCACGGGGTGTTTTAAAGCTAATTCATCCGGGCAAAGATGTAGAACCTCTTTTTCTTGAAATGACTTCCAAAAATGAGCGCACTTTAACAGGTGAAAATATATTCATAAAAAAGTATAGATTTCCTTTAATATTGGCTTTTTTAATTGCATTTTTTAATCAGTTTTCGGGTATTAATGCCTTTTTGTACTATGCTCCAAGAATTTTTGAAGAAGCTGGTCTGGGTGAAAGCACAGCTTTGTTGAGCAGTATTGGCATTGGGGTTATAAATTTAATTTTCACCTTACTAGGGGTGTATTTTATAGATAGGGTAGGAAGAAAAAAATTAATGTTTATTGGCTCTATAGGTTATATTATCTCGCTTTCTCTTGTTGCTTGTGCATTTTTATTTGCTTGGGGTGGTCTTGTGGTACCTATTTTCTTGTTTTTATTCATTGCATCGCATGCCATTGGTCAAGGAGCAGTTATTTGGGTATTCATTTCCGAAATTTTCCCTAACCATTTAAGGGGTTCGGGCCAGGCTTTTGGAAGCTCTGTCCATTGGATTTTGGCGGCCATAATACCGTCTATGATTCCTTTTTTATTCTCCTCAATCGGTGCAGCACCCGTATTTGTTTTTTTTGCTTTTATGATGTTTCTACAGTTGTTATTTGTACTATTTCTAATGCCTGAAACAAAGGGAATTTCATTAGAAGAATTAAGTAAATCCCTTTCTAAAACAAAATAAAATTTAACACTAAATCAATGAACTCTATGAAAAATAAACTAATTAAATCGCTCACTTCAACGATCATTATTTTAATGTTATTCGGATGTAAAGATCAAAAGCAATCGAATACAGGAGAATTTCAAGAAAATGAAACTAAACCTGAACTCAATGATGAAGAGGCAATGTATCGCCCTAATTATCATTTTTCGCCGAAAAAAGGCTGGATGAATGACCCTAATGGGATGTTCTATTATAACGGTTATTATCACCTTTATTTTCAACACTATCCAGATGGTAATAAATGGGGACCCATGCACTGGGGACATGCCACCAGTACAGATATGATTACGTGGAAAGAGCAGCCAATCGCCCTATACCCAGATGAATTGGGTTATATTTTTTCGGGTAGTGCTGTGGTAGATATTGATAATACCTCAGGCTTCTCTTCTGAAAGTAAAACGCCAGTGATTGCCATGTTCACACATCATGATATGAAAGCAGATAAGGCAGGTGAAATAATTGATGAAACACAATCTATCGCTTATTCTCTAGACGAGGGTTTAAACTTTACCAAATATAAAGGTAATCCTGTAATCAATAATCCAAATATTCCGGATTTTAGAGATCCAAAGGTTATTTGGGATGAAGCGCGAAACCAATGGACTATGGTTTTAGCTGCGGGGCAAGAAATTATGTTCTACGCATCCAAAGATTTAAAGAATTGGGAACTGCTTTCAAAATTCGGAGAAGGTATTGGAAATCATAGTGGCGTATGGGAATGTCCCGATCTCTTTCCATTAGCCGTAAAAGGAACTGATGAAACCAAATGGGTATTGTTCGTAAGCATAAATCCTGGTGGACCTAATACTGGTTCTGCTACCCAATATTTTGTAGGTGATTTTGATGGAAAAACTTTTACCATCGATAAAAAATTTAAAGAAGAACTGGCAAAGGAGCATAGTTTTTGGCTAGATTTTGGGAGAGATAATTACGCCGGAGTTACTTGGTCAAATGTAACCACCGCAGAAGGAGGAAAGCTCTATATAGGCTGGATGTCTAACTGGTTATATGCCAATGAAGTACCCACTGAAAAGTGGCGTAGCGCAAATACGATAGCTCGTGAATTAGGACTTATAAAAGATGACAACACTTATCGCTTGGTATCGAACCCAGTTAAAGAACTAAATGGGTATAGAGCAAAAAAAGTTACAGACTCCAATATAGTAGTTCAAGGTAAAACTGTACTTACAACTACTAAAACCATTAGCCTTTCAAAGACAGAAGTTAATTTTAAAATTGCTGATGTAAAAGATGAAAATTATACGCTGACACTTGCCAATAGTAAAGGAGATGTATTAAAATTTGGATATAATGGAACTAGCAAACAATTTTTTGTTGACAGAAATAAATCGGGTAAAACCAGTTTTTCTGATAAGTTTAGCGATAGAATTGCCACTGCGCCAAGAACTTCTAGTGCCAATAATTTGATAGGTAAAATACTTTTAGACAAAACCTCAATAGAATTGTTTTTTGATGAGGGTCAAACGGTAATGACAGAGATTTTCTTTCCCAATGCTCCTTTTGAAACCCTTTCTATTGAATCCAACAAAGAGAAATTTTCGCTTGATAATCTTGAAATACATGAATTAAACTTTAATTAAAACTCAACTATTATGAAATTGAAACATTTATTATTATTACTAATTTTTGTACCTGTTGGTCTAATGGCACAGATACAAATTAAAGGAACGGTTACTTCCGCCGACGACGGAATGCCGCTGCCAGGTGCATCAGTTGTGGTTAAAGGAACTACATCAGGTACCACAACCGATTTTGATGGTAATTATTCCCTAAACGATGTGCCAGCAAATGCAACCCTAGTTTTCAGTTACATTGGTTATTTAAGAACTGAAGTATCTGTAAATGGAAAATCAACTATTGATTTTTCATTACAGCCAGATGCTCAGCAACTAGAAGAGGTAGTGCTAACGGGCTATGCAACAGAACGAAAAGCAGATTTAACAGGAGCAGTTACCGTCGTTGAACTTGGACCCGTAGCTGGTCAAAGTATGAGTTCTGGTAGTGCGGTGCAAGCCTTACAAGGTCGCGTTCCAGGTCTTTTTATCGAGAAATCAGGCGATCCAACTGGGAATAGTAACAGGATCCTTATTCGCGGGGTAACTACCTTGGGAAACAATGACCCTTTGTACGTTATCGACGGAGTGCCAACGGTTCGACAAGAAGTATTCTCTAGCTTGAACCCAAGTGTTATCGAATCAGTTCAGGTGCTAAAAGATGCCTCTGCATCCTCTATCTATGGTGCACGTGCCGGAAATGGAGTTATCATAGTTACAACCAAAAATAGAGCGAGAGCTGGGGATGGCGAAAAATTAGCCATTACCATCAATTCCAACGTTTCTGTTTTATCTGAAAAGGGGCAGCGCTACGATATGTTGAACGCACAACAGCGTGGTGAAGTCCTCTGGAGAGGTTCTGTAAACGACGGTGCCGATCCAAATGGGGCATTCGGAGAGATTTATAATTTTGATTGGAATGGGGATTTTAATAATCCTGTTTTAAATGGCTTAACGGTACAGCCTTTTGTTGGCGGTGATCCTAATGTACCCGTTGGTGATACCGACTGGCAAGAGGAGCTTTACGAAACTGGATACGTACTAAATAACGATATTAGCGTTTCAGGTGGTACCGAAAATTCCTATCATTTATTAAATGTAGGCTATCTAAAGAATACTGGTATTTTAAAATATACGAATTATGACAGATATACTGCCAGACTTAATTCAAACTTTAAATTTTTTGATAATAAGCTTAGGATAGGTGTCAATGCACAATTGGTCACCTCTGATGAGACTTTAGCGGCTCGCGATGTGGGGAGTGCCCCGACACCAGGACTTGGAATTACTTTAGCACCAACAATACCCCTGAGAGATGCTAACGGTGAATTTGCTGGTCCTATTGGGGCTGGATATTCGGATAGAAACAATCCTGTTTTGATGCAATTTTTAAATAGATGGGACAACACGGAAAGAACCTCGATCTTTGGAAATGTATTCGCTGAGTGGCAAATTTTAGATAATTTAGTATTTAAAACAAGCGTTGGTTTAGATTTTAATGATTTTAGACGAAAAGATATTGAACCTACTGTAAACAATGGTTTTATAACGAGAAGTAATAACCGGTTGATCATAGATGCCAATAAGTTTTCTAGCGTAGTGTTTACAAACACGCTTAATTATACCTTAGAGTTAGGTGATCACCGTATTGGGGTGCTTGTAGGTGCGGAATCGGTTAAAAACGATTTTGACGCCGTATTAGCACAGGCGGATGGCTTCGCCGTGGAAACTGAAAATTATTTTGTTTTAGGAGCAGCTACGGGAGCGAGAACCACCAATGGGAGATCAAGCGGTAGTAGATTATTATCTCAATTCGCAAAATTAAACTATGCTTTTGGAAATAAATATTTAGCTTCTGTAACTGTACGTCGCGATGGGTCCTCAAGATTTGGTCCAGACAATAGATATGGTATTTTTCCTGCCTTTACCGCAGGTTGGAGAATAAGTGAAGAGGAATTTTTCAAGGATAACGAAATCGTCAGCGAACTTAAATTAAGAGCTGGCTACGGACAAGTTGGTAACCAGAATATTGGTGATTTGGCTCGTTTTGGTATCTTCGAAGCAAGATACGCAGACAACCAACTTTCGGCCACAAGAGATAATTTCTTCTTTAATACCTTCTATAATGTAGGTACGGCTTATGACTTAAATGGAAATAATACGGGTACACTCCCATCTGGTTTTGTATCTACTCAAGCAGCTAATCCAGCGTTGAAATGGGAAACTACAAAAGAAATTAATATTGGTGTTGATTTTGGTTTGTTCAATAACGCCATTGTAGGTTCTTTCGATTATTTTACAAGAGACACTGATGATATTTTAACAACA
Source organism: Cellulophaga sp. (assembly GCA_041738035.1). GTDB lineage: Bacteria > Bacteroidota > Bacteroidia > Flavobacteriales > Flavobacteriaceae > Cellulophaga. Next base: position 83,007 of record JBGSQM010000177.1, on the reverse strand, counting down.
CCACCCATTGCATCTGTAATTGGTGAAGGACAACAGCGTGTTTTAAACGGTGCTTCTACTGAAACCAAAGGTTGGGAACTCTCTTTAGCTTACGCTAAAAACTTTGAGAATGGTCTTAGCTTTGGCGTTTCAACCAATTTTGGGGCATTTAGAGATAAAATTACATTCTTACCAGAAGAAGTAAGGGCAGCCTTCCCAGGTACCGCTCAGAATTCTATCGTGGGTCAATCACAGTTTTCAATTTTTGGATTTAAGACCGATGGGCTTTTCCAGAGTCAAGCTGATGTTGCCAGTTCACCAGCGCAAGTAGGCGCAAGACCTGGAAGTTTAAAATTCCAAGATTTAAACGGTGATGGCACAATTGATGCCGATGATAGAGACTTTATTGGGAATACCTTACCTGATTTGGAATACGGGATACGCATTGACCTTGGTTATAAAAATTTCGATTTTTCAATTTTCGGTTCAGGTGTGACAGGTAGAATTGGTCAAGATCCTTATATCTTCTGGAATAATTTTGCTACAAGTAGGGAAAACGGAGGTTTAGGTGTATTAAATGCTTGGACACCTACAAATACCAATACCGATATTCCTTCTTTATCCTTAGCCTTAAACGATTTAAGAACATCGGACTATTTATTCCGAAACAACTCTTATTTCAAAATTAGAAATCTACAAGTCGGGTATTCGTTACCTCAGGATTTAATTAGTAATTGGGGTGGAATGACTCAATTTAGATTGTATTTTCAAGGAGAAAACCTACTGTGGTTTACCCCACAAGGATATATAGGTGCAGATCCAGAACGTACAAATGTGGACACCATTCCCGTACCTACAGTATTGTCTTTAGGTCTTAACGTAAACTTTTAATAAAAAATGATAATCATGAAACATAATAAATTATTAATACTAGGGATGTTGTTTTCGCTACTCTTGACATCCTGCGCTAAAGATTTTTTGGAGTACGAGCCAGAAGGAGTACTATCAAACGAGAACGTCGCCACAGCTGAAAATGCCGAATCATTGGTTGTAGCTGCTTACGCAGGTATTGCAAATGACGAGATGGTTGGGCCACTTACACAAATGTGGGTTTATGGTAGTGTTCGCTCTGACGATGCTTATAAAGGTGGTGGTGGTCGTGGCGATGTAGATATCGTTGATAAATACGAACAATACAACCTTACTGAAGCTGATAATGGCACTGATTGGATGGGGCCACGAACTTGGAGTAATTACTATAAAGCCATTTCAAGAGCAAATTTTGCACTCACGGTTATCAATGAAATTCCAGATGCGGAATATGCAGAAAAGACTTTACGGCAAGCAGAACTTCGATTTTTAAGAGCACATTCGCACTTTATTTTAAAAACTTTGTTTAAGAAGATACCATACATCACGGAAGATTTAACTTCAGAGGAAAAAGCGGAAGTTTCTAATGACCTATCCAACGACGCGCTCTGGGAAAAAATTGCGGATGATTTTCTTTTTGCCTACAATAACCTGCCACAATCTCAAGAGCAAGTAGGTAGAGCTGATAAAAATGCGGCTGCTGCTTATTTAGCTAAACTTCGTTTGTATCAAGCTTACGAACAAAGTGAAACGCACCAAGTAACCAATATCAATACCACACGTTTAGAAGAAGTTATTTCTTATGCGGATGATGTAACTTCTAGTTTAGAAACAGATTATGGGAATAACTTTTTAGATGGTTTTGATAATGGTCCAGAATCGATATGGGCAGCTCAGTTTTCCATTAACGATGGTACTATTGTAAGCCGCGTTAGTTTTGTAACGGGGTTAAACTCTCCTCACGGAACAGGACTTTATGGCTGTTGTGGTTTTCATTTAGCCAGTCAAAATATGGTAAATGCTTTTAGAACTGATGCGAACGGACTTCCTTTATTGGACACCTTTAATAATGTAGATATATTCAATACTGTACAAGCGGACGGAACTTCTATTCCCGCCGTTGGCCTTACCGTAGATCCCAGAATTGACCATACTGTGGGGCTTCCTGGGAGACCTTACAAATATAGAAATACGGTAAAGGATGCTGGAGATATGATCTATAATTTCAGCTGGGCACGAGATCCAGGGGTATATGGTTATTTTGGTAATATGAAGGAGCAACAAGCACCAGATTGTTCCTGTTATGTAAAAGAAGGCCCATTCGTAGGGACTTCAAAAAATGTCGATTTTATTCGCTATGCTGATGTATTATTGTTTAAAGCAGAAGCCTTGATTCAATTAAATAGATGGAATGAAGCACTACCTATTATTAACCAGATTAGGAATCGTGCTGCGGCAAGCACAACAAGACCACTTGCTGCTGGTGCCACAAATATTTATAATATTGGTACGTATAGTGCATTTCCAAACAAAGAATTTGCATTAAAGGCATTAAAGTTCGAAAGAAGATTAGAATTTGGTATGGAAGGACCTCGTTTCTTTGATCTTGTTCGTTGGGGAGAAGCTGCGGCGGTTTTAAATGGATATTTAACTGTTGAAAGAACTAAAAGAGATTTTTTAACCAACGCACAATTCACAGCTGGAAGGGATGAATATTACCCAATTCCTCAAAGAGAAATAGATTTTACTGGAGGAGTTTATATTCAAAATCCGGGGTATTAATTTCTCATTATAAAGTTTAGCTCAGAGTTAAGTTGAGTTAGTTTGAGTTAGTTTTAAAGCACGGGGTAATATTATGCCTCGTGCTTTTTTTATTTAAAAAAGATAGTTTCAAGAAGATAAAGTAGTAATTCAACTTTTAAATCATTCAATATTGTTCCCAGTTTATCTCTAATTGATTTTGCTGTATGTAGTTTTTCATTGAGTTCTTTATTTATATTCTTAAAAACTTTGTCTTTACTCGAAATAGCAGATTTATTTAACAACATATTCTTATCATGCCATCCCGAAATCGATGTCGAATAAGGTAAACTTAGAATTCTTGATTTCTTATGGAATAAATTTAATACAATAGAAAATAATTCATTTGTATTTTTTTTAATTATCACGAAGGTTTAATATTAATCTTACTCTTTTTATTTTCCTTATTTTATCTCTTAATGGTAGGTAAAAATATGCATAGTTTTTGAATAGTTTTTATTGCTATCAATCGTTATTATTTAACAGTAAAAATTATTAAAATAGTGTAAGAAAGTATGTTATATTTTTATTTTTAAAAAGGATACCCAATAGCAAAATTAAAAACAAGATTGTTGTCTCCACCGCCGAAGAACGGAGTTCTCAATCTTTCGCCTTCTGGCAAAAAGGGTACTTGCAATGGTGATGCTAAGTCAAACCGAATTACAAAATTCTGCACATCAACTCTTAATCCAAAACCAACACCAATACCCAGTTCTTTTATCCAATCCGAACCAAATTTCCCTTTCTCTGTAAATTCCTGATTAAAGGCTCTTGCTTCAGCGGAAGTACCTTCAGGGAGTGATGCTTCGCTGGTTAACCAAATATTTCCAGCATCAGCAAATAATGCTCCTTTAAAATAAGACCAGATTGGAAACCGGTATTCTAAATTCGCTTCTAATTTTAAATTTCCAGATTGATCAAAAAATGTATTACTATTCGGACTACTTTCTGAACTAAAAGCTCCTGGTCCTAATGAGCGTATTTGAAAAGCTCTAACGCTATAAGGCCCTCCAGAAAAGAATTGTTTTACGAAAGGTAAGGTTGTCGAGTTCCCGAAAGGAATTCCCCATCCCGCATAAATTCTAGAAATAATAGTTTGGTCTTCTCCCATTTTATAATAGTGCCTAAAATCAACATCAGCTTTGCCATATTGAGCGTATTCCAAACCAAACACATTTTTACTTCCGCCACTTAATAAACTTAGTGTGTTTCCCGCAAGATCTATACCGGTACCGATGTAAATAGGATTATTTTTTCTTTCATCGGCAAGTTCGTTATATGAAAAAGTATAGTTTAATCCTGCAATAAACTGTTGCTCAAAACTACCGGCTAAAAACGGATTCGTATCGAGAATATCCTCAAACTCTTGGGTAGTATTTGATAGGTTTACGTAGGTAATGCTAATCGGATTTATTTGGTGGAAAACATATTTATTCGCTTTCCATTCATAACCGAATGACGAGTTGAAGGATGTTAAACTATATAATTTACTTCTATTTAATATATCGGCTCCCAAGCTTATTTTCGTACTTGGAACCGCATATTTAAATCTTTTGGGTGAAAAGGGTACTAGTCGCGGTAAAATAAGATCAGTTTTTATGCCAAAAGCGGTACTGCTCAAACCCGTATTCTGATTAGCGATTTGAGTTTCGTAGGCAAAATTTGCAGCAATGCTGAAGCGTTCTCCACCTTTAAATACATTTCTATTGGTATAACTTAATTCAACTCCTGGCCCTGCAAATCCGTTTGATTTTGTGACCGCTTGTAGTTCTGCACGAATGGCTCTTTTGGTTAATGGTGATAAAAACAGGTCTGCCGAAAGTGAACCTTCTAAATCGGTTGCAATAGTATCTATTTCATTAAAGCGCAAGTTTACAAACTTGTAACTTCCTAAAGCGGAAAGCCTATTGCTAGTTAAACGGGCTGTTTCTGCGTTGTATTTTTGTCCCTTTTCTAATAAAATATAGGCTTCTAGCAATTCAGGTTTAAAAAAAGTTTCTTTCTGTATAAAATTAATGCCATCGACAAGGGTAGAATTTTCTAATGTGCTTATGGAATCGCTTTCAATAGTATAATTTGGATACACAGTTATAGCATCAATTGCATAAGGAATAATCGATTTTTTTGGAGTGCCTTTTTTTAAGCGTAAAAATAAATCGAACTTTTTTTCTTTGTAGCGGTTAGTATCGGCCTCAAAAATTAAAAAATCAGGATTAAAATTATAGTATCCTCTTTGTTTTAATTGATTATCTATTCGTTCGCGCTCAAATTTCATTAAATCTAAATTAAATCGTGTGCCTGTTCTTAATTGAGTTTCCTGTAAAATTTTAGTAATTTCTTTGTCTAATGGGGCAGCGATAGTGTCTAATTTAAGCTCGTTAAGCACATAAGGTTCGGTTATTTTTGCTTCATAGTTTACTTGTGTAAATTTTTTAATTGTTTTTACTTGGTAAGTTACTTTACTATAAAAAAAGCCGTTGTTATCTAGCCTATTTAATACTAATGTTTCTACTCGTTGTGGATTTACCTCAGACATATAAACAGGTTCTTGACCAATCTTTTTATTCAACCATTTGTTGATGAATCCTGGATTTTTCTTTTGCGCTTTGTAGTGATAATACAGACCTAGTCGCATTCCTAAAAATTTAGAATTAGGTTCTGGAGTTACTATATTCTCTAATTCACTTTTAATTTTTTTTGAGTTTTTTAAACTATCATTTTCTACTATTTTTAAATCTGCTCCTGTATAAAGTGTTTCATCTTCAGGAATAAATTTGCTGATGCTACACGATTGAAGTATGATAAATAATATGATACTTAAAATGTGTATAGGTCTTTTCAACTTAATTTTTATTTTATTCCACGTACCTGCCTGTCGGCATACAGGGGTAGGAATCTGTTTATTTCTGGTCATCTTTCTCTTTACTATTTTCTTTCAACGGACTAAACAACTTACTAAATTTATTAAATTCTCTATTAAAAATAAGTGCTACACCTGTTACAATTAATTGTCCGTCGATGATATTTTCATATTCATTTTTTCTAAAACCTCTAAGTCGGTATCTACCATCTTTAGTTAACAAATATTCCAGACTCACATTCCCGATAAGGGGCGTTTCTTGTTGTCCAGCTTGTGCACTTCCTTCTACATCTACTGAACTTCCTGCCGAAACAATTAATCTATCATTAAATAATTTTTGTTTGGCGTTGATGTTTAATTGCGTTCGGTCTTGTGGGTTATCGCCTTGGTAATCGGTAAAACTGTCCAAATCAAAATCTAAATCAAACCCAGAATTGCCAAGTATTTCATTAGAAAAAACATTCAATTGATCCGACAATACTCTATTTACATTATCTCTGGCGATTGCTGCTGTTCCGCCACTACTACCATCACTGCCCGACGCTGGAAAAAACCGGTTTAATGCAAGCAGCGAAAAAACTTGTTTGTTGAGTTCATCTTCCTGCTGATTTAATTGCTGTACTCTTCCAAAAACAGCACCTCCCAAAGCACCTTGATTGTCTTTCGGCATGTCTAATCCAAATGATAGTTCGGGTTCTAACAGTTGGCCATCCACATTCAAGTACACTAAAAAGGGTAAAACCTGACGGTATTTTTGAGTCTGACTCACATCTTGTCCCGACGTAACGCTTGACATTAGGGGTGAAGCCGAAGTTTCTACCTTGTAAACTGCTGTTACATCTAGTTTTGCATCTTGCGGATTCCCTTGCCAGGTGATAGTACTACCTGGATTAATTTCAAATCTACGACTTACTAAATTATAGAGATTTGTTTCATAATGACCAGAATTTAATTCATACCTGCCGCTGAGGTTAATTCTTCCGTTTGGTTCAATATTCAAGTTAAGATTAGCGTCTCCTGATACAGCAAGATTATCGCCAGTTTTTTCATCAATAATAACATTAAACTTAGCATCATCAGCTATTTCTAAAATGGTTTTTACATCAAAACCTCTAAAAAATGGCAGCTTTTCTTGTTCATCGTTGCGCGTCAGAATATTGTCCGGATTTTCTCGATTTACGAAAATAACCACACCATCGCGCTCTTGCACATCTAATTGCGATTCAGGGATTACATAAGTGACATCCGTTATTTTTCTAACACTTAATTTGCCGGTTACTATCGGGAGTTTTAAATTTCCTTTTACGTCAATATCCGCATCAAAACTAGCTTGTCCGTAAAACAACTTGTTATCTTCTGCCGTGGAATTTAAAACTTGAAATTGTGTCGCTTTTAATTGCAAATTAAAAGCAGGATTGGTAAGGTTTTCGGTGTTGATATTTCCGCTTATATTAAAGTTATTATTGTTAGCATCTGCCATTGTGAACGTATCGAAATATAAACCCTCATTATTTATTTTTAGGCTTTCATTATTTATTTTGAAGACCGAATTTAAAGCAGCGATATTAAATTTTGTGTCATTAAATTGTAGAATTCCATCGTATTCAGGATTTTTTGTTGTCCCAGAAATATCAATATTTCCCGAAATAAAACCGTCGGCCTTTTTAATAGTTCCGTTCGATAATTTTTCTAAAGTTTTTAACTCGATACGATTAAGATTCAAATCAAGATTTAATTTTGCTCCAGATTGTGCCGCGGTGTAATCGCCATTCAAATTCAAATCGATACCAGCATCTTTCAAAGCCAAATTAAAACCGTAACTATTTCCACTTTTTGAAGCGGCACTTAAACTTAAATTTCCTATTGGATTTTCTAAAGCCTTTAAATTTAAAACTTTAAAATTGGCAATAATTCCTTTTGCGCCGTTAGTATCTTCTAGAATGATATTTCCATTTACTTTTCCTGAGACCAACGTTTTTTCAGGGTTTAAAATGCTAATAATACTTTGCAATTCAAAATTATTAAAATCGATATTTAACTGTTTTTTTTCATTTCCAGTTGTTGCATTATAAATGCTGATTTCATGCGAGTTGTTGCTTAATTTAAAGTCTTTAAAATTCAAATCCCCAGCAATAAACACTATTTCATTCGTTTCTGGCAGCTTCCATTCTTCCGTATTTAGTAATAGGTTAGCCGGATTTACATGGAGTTTAAGACTGTTATTTTTAAGGGTAACTTCCGATGCAATGCTTGCCAGTAGCACTTTTTCGTTGTAAGCTTTAAAATCTAGTTGCAACTTTTTATTCTCTAAAACACCAGTCAATAACGTTTTTTTTATATTAATGGGTGATGCTTCAATATTCTCAAAGCCAGCCGTAAATGTTAAGTTTTTAGCATCACCTTCAACGGCTACAGCAATACTGTCTAAAGCTATGCCCTGATAGTTTGCATTAGGAATTTGCAATTTAGCATTCAAATTTTTTGATTTTGCGTCAAAATCGGCTTGTAGATAAATGCTATCTAGTTGTTTTATTTCTTTAAAAAAAACTTTAGTAATAATGGGGTCGGGGAGTAGCCTTAATTTTAAGTTTATTCGAACGCTATCCGTTTCTGAAATTTGTGGAATACTATCAGAAAAATAACTTTTAAACTGTTTTGTCAGAGCTTTACCTATGGCAGTAGGTGATGCATTGGCTTGTAAATTACCATTTAGAAAATCACTTTCAATGCGCGCTTCAGTAGTATAGGTGTTTATTTTTGAAGTGATGTCAATCGTACTTAAACGGTATTGTTGATTGTTGTAAACTGCTATTCCGTTTAAAATTTGTGCATCTAACTTAAAATTGTCAGCACTATTTTTTAGCACCAAATCCAGTTCTATAGCCACTTTTATGTCTTCATTAGTAACACCCAAACGCAGTAAATCGGCACCTATTAAATTGACATTTAATTTTACATCCGTAGTAACGGAATCAAGTGCAATTGTTGCTGTTGATTTCAGGTTTAAATTTTCGTCTTGAAAATCTGCATTTATGTTTCCTTTTCCATTAAAAATAGCACCAGCTAAACTAAGGTCTGAAAAATCGTAATTGTTATATTCTAAAAGGTTAAAATCGGCTTTTAAAGTAGCGTTTAAGGTATTTAAGCTGCTTCCTTTTCCATCGAAATCTAGGGTAAAATCAAGTAATCCTAACTTTTCGTTGTTTAAAATTTTACCTAAATGTAAACTATCAACAGCAAGGCTTCCATTAAACGCGATGGACGCTGCATTCTTAAAATTACCTTTCAAATGTATGTTTCCATCACTCGTTTTTAATAAAGTGGTGGCCGTAATGTCATCTAATTTTCCTTTCGCAGTAGCGGTTAAGAAAAGTTTAGACGGAATTGATACACTTAAACTATCTTGAGGAGTAAACTTTAATATCGTGGCGCTGTTTGATTTTACATCTATTTTACTGAAGTCGAATTCTAAAGTGGCTATATCAGAGTAATTCTGAAGTGAACCCTCCGCTAATAATGATGCATTTGCTCCCCAAGCTAATTTAAATTCTGCAATGTTTAATTGTTCTAAAGTACCTTCTGCTTTTAAATTCCCTGTTAAATTTTGAGTTGAAACTTTATTAAAATTAGCGTTATTTTTAAGCTCAGGTTGAAAATATAAAGCGTCTTTTAAATCGATTTTAAAATCTGATATCGCTGTTTTAATACTTGTATTTTTATTTTGTTTTATTAGATCTTCGACAGAAGTGTAAGTTAAATTTATAGCTCCATTTAAATTGCTACCGTTGGTTTGTAGATTTAGTTTAGTAATAGATGCTGAGGTATTATTTAAACTAGCGTCAAAACTCAGATTTTGTAATTGAAAACCGCTTTGCTCTCTAAAAGCGAGTTTTTGAAGGTCTAAACGTGCTTTTTTAGGTTCATAGGTTAGGTTTTTAAGCTTTAAGTTAAAGTTATAAAATTTTAAATTTTCGGGATTAAACTCTTTTTTCTTTATTGAATTTTCACTTGTAACATAGCTAATAGTATTATTTTCAAAATTGATGTCGTCTGCTTTCACTAATAATTCGGGCCATTCAAATCCAGAAGTAGAAGTACTTGATATGGAATCTTTATGGCTTAATTTTCTTTGTTTAAAAACAATCGTTGAATTTTTTAATACGATTAAACTAGTATGAAAATCGTTATTTGCAATATTTGCTTTTGGTAGTTTTAATAGAAATTCATCGAGATTAACGTTTGCCACAATACCTGCTGGCTTAGAATCGTAGTTGGCATTTACATTTGTAAACTTTAAATTATTTATTTTAATAAAAGGTAAAGTTGCGGCTGTAGTATCTTCTGAAATACTAGGTTTTGTAAGCCTGTAATTAATATTTGTATTTTCAAGCACAATTTCATCTACTTCAAAAATCATTGCTTCTAAATCCATTTTTTGTAAAGAAAGCAATAATGTGCCTAAATCTAACTTCGCCTGTAAACCTGTATATTGGTCATTAAAATCGATTTTAAAATCTGTAAAATCTAATGTGCCTATAGCAATTTTCATTGGCTTGCTTTGTGTGGTACTATCTTTAGCTGTGGTGCTATCCTTCGAAATGAAAGCATCAATTAAAAAATTAAAATTATAGTTTTCAGAATCGGCATTTCTAGAAATATTCGCTCGTAAACCATCCCATTCCAAAAATTTTAAATGAATACTATTTTGAAATAGGATAGGACTTATGGGTAAGTTGGCTTCCAAAGATTTAAAATAAATCAGTGTATCTCCTTTTTTGTCCTCTAAATACAAACCTTTTACAAAGACATTGCCTGAGAAAGTAATAAAAAGTTTTTCTATTTCAACTTTTGTTCCTGTTTTCTTAGAAATATAACCTGTTACTTTAGATGTAATGATATTTTGACCCCACGGACTTCTGATAAATAAGATCAAGGCAAAAAGCAATAGTATAAGAACACCAAATACTCTTAAAATGCGCCTTAAAAAACGATATTTTCTTTTTTTCTTTTGCATTGATTACCTCAAGATATGGACTAAAGAAACAATATCCGATTTTTATTTTCTTTAGCTAAGTTTTTTCCAAAATTAATGGGAATTAGTTTTTGCAGGTAGCTTAAATCATTTTATTATTAATTCAAAGGAAGACTTGGATGTAGCTAAAAGATGCAAAATCATTGTTTATCCAAAATTCTCCTTTTTCTATTATTCTTTTCTACTGTAACCAAAGTTACTGACTAGCCCATAGAAGTCGTCTAAATTTGCTCAAAAATAAAATCCAATCGATGAAGAATATACTAGTGATAACCTTTTTGTTATTTCAATCTTATCTCAGTGCTCAAGAAATGCTGTCCATTTCAAAAGAAGATGTTTTAACTGCGGTAAAGGAGAATAACAATACGCTAAAAATATCTCAACAGGAGGTGTTGATGGCAAAGGGCGATTTTAATCAAACTAACGCAATTTTGTTGCCAAATGTTAGCGCTTCGCATACTGCAATTGCAACTACTAATCCGCTTATGGCTTTCGGTTCTAAATTAAATCAGGGTATTTTAACGCAGGCAGATTTTAATCCAACCATATTGAACAATCCATCGGAAGTACAAGATTACGCTACCAGAATTATGGTAGAGCAACCTTTATTAAATTTCGATGGCATTTTCCAGCGAAAAGCGGCAAAAGCTAAGTTAAATGCCACCGAATTACAATCTAATCGTGTCAATGATTATTTGGAATTGGAGGTTGAAAAGGCCTATATGCAGTTACAATTGGCGTATAAAGCCGTTGAAGTATTAGAAAAAGCCAAAATAAGTGTTTTAGAAAATAAGCGTATTGCCAACAATAGTTTTGTCCAAGGTTATTTGCAAAAATCTGATGTTTTAGCCGTTGAGGTGCGGGTTACTGAAATTGAAAATCAGTTACAGTATGCAATAAGTAATATTCAAAATGCTTCCAATGGCATTTCGGTTTTAATGAATGATGAGCGCTATGCGGTTTTACAGCCGTCCGATTCTTTAAGAATACATACCGATGAAACGTCTATTTTAAGCTTTAATGAAAACAGGGCCGATATACAGGCGATGGAATCAGCGAGTAACGCTTATAAAGAAATGCACAAAGCAGACCAGATGAGCTTTTTACCCAGATTGAATGCTTTTGGAACTTATGAGCTCCATGATGAAAGAATATTTAGAGGTGCTACCGATGGGTATTTAATTGGTGCTGAATTAAAATGGAATCTTTTTGAAGGCGGGAAACGTTTCGGGAAAACCAAAAAAAGTAAAGCCGAATTTGAAAAATCAAAGTTCGAGCTTGATCAATATAAGGCGGAAAGTCAGGTGGAATTAAGTAGAGCAAAACGCATGTTACAAGATGCAAAAAACAACTTAAAGCTTACGGCGCTGGCTTTGTCTCAAACTAAAGAATCGCTTAGAATTCGTAAAAACAGGTTTGAACAAGGTTTAGAAAAAACAACGGATTTACTGGCGGTAGAAACACAATTTGCACAAAAGCAGTTGGAGTATTACACTACTATTTTCAATCATAACTATGCTTTAGCATATGTGCAATTTTTAACGAAAGGATAAAACGAATAATAGATATAAAACAACTGACATGATAAATAAATATATTGTAGGAATAGTAGTATTGGTCTTTTTTGCGACAAGTTGTGGTAATGATGACAAGGAAATCACAGCGAATACAACCGAAGCAATTGCGGTTAAAGTAAACGCAGTGAGTAAAGATCACAACACAAATATGTTGTCGACAAGCGGAAAAATTGAAGCCGTAAATAGTGCAAACCTGAGTACAAGAATGATGGGTTTTGTAGATAAAATTTATGCTAATGTTGGTGATAAAGTACAAAACGGACAATTATTATTACGCATTAATAATGCTGATATTTCGGCGAAATTAGGGCAGGTAAATGCGGGAATTACAGAGGCTAATGCTGCTTTTGCCAATGCTGAAAAAGACTTTAAGCGCTTTACGAGCCTGTTTTCTGAAAATAGTGCTTCTCAAAAAGAATTTGATGATATTACCGCCAACTATACTATGGCAAAAGCAAGGTTAGAAGCTGCCAAACAAATGAAAAACGAGGTAAACGCACAACTTTCATATTCTGATATAAGAGCACCTTTTACAGGTGTTGTAACCAATAAATTTATTAAAGAAGGTGATATGGCGAACCCTGGAATGCCATTGTTAGAGGTGGAAGCTCCAGGTAGCTTTCAGGTACTAGCTATGGTACCAGAATCTGAAATCTTACAAATAACATCGGGCACTCAGGTTAATGTTTTGGTAAAATCATTAAATGAAACCATAAAAGGTAAAGTAACTGAAATAAGCACTTCGTCAAAAAATACTGGCGGTCAGTTTATGGTTAAAGTTCTTATTGAAAATACGAGTAAAAACCTGCTTTCAGGAATGTTTGCTACAGTACAATTTCCTATAGAAAAAAGTGCCAAAAGCAGTAGTATGGTTTTAGTTCCTTTGGAAGCCATTGTTACCCAAGGGCAGTTATCAGGTATTTATACTGTGAGCCAAAGTAATACAGCCTTATTACGTTGGTTGCGATTAGGACAAACTTTTGGGGATGAAGTAGAGGTGCTATCCGGTTTAAGTTCTGATGAATCCTATATCGTTAGCGCAGAAGGAAAGTTGTTTAATGGGGTTAAGGTTAGTGTTCAGTAAATAGAGAAGCCCCTCCCAACCTCCCCAAAGGGGAGGAGGTAAGAAAGCAAAAAATAAATCGAATAAAAATAATCAAAAAACAGCCAGTTATATTCCCCCTTCGGGGTTATGGGCTTAATATTAATTAAAATTACCTCAGTGTAGTTCTCCCCTTTGGGGAGTTAGAGGGGCTTATTATGAAAGAAGGATTAGCAGGCAAAATTGCCAAAGTATTTATAGGTTCTAAGTTAACGGTGCTTTTAATGATCGTTTTTATGGTCGTTGGGGTTTATACCTCTTTCTTGATCCCTCGCGAAGAAGAACCTCAGATTGATGTGCCGATGGCAGATATTTTTGTGGGATATCCAGGCGCAAGTCCTACTGAGGTAGAATCAAGAGTCATCAAGCCTTTAGAGCAGTTGATTTCGAATATCAAAGGTGTAGAATATGTGTATTCTACTTCTATGAAAGAGCAAGGAATGGTCATTGTTCAATTTTATGTGGGTGAAGATATTGAACGTTCGTTCGTAAAGCTCTACAATGAAATTAATAAGCACATGGATGAAATGCCTGCGGGCGTAACTTTCCCACTGGTAAAAACTCGTGCTATTGATGATGTGCCAATGTTGGGTTTGACTTTATGGAGCGAGAATTATGATGATTTTCAGCTAGGACAAATAGCGCAAGAATTAGAAAGTGAAATTAAGAAAGTAAATGATGTGGCTATAACTCATAAAATTGGTGGCAGAAACCGTCAATTACGCGTTGTTTTAGATAAAGATAAACTAGCGGCCAGCGGCTTAGACTTCTTATCGGTTTCTGAAATGATTAAAGCCAATAATACGCAATTAAATTCAGGAAGCTTTGATAAAAATGACACAGAGTTTCTTGTAACTACAGGAGAATTTTTAAAAACGGTTACCGATGTTGAAAACCTAGTAGTAGGGGTTCAGCAAAACAAGCCTATTTATTTAAAACAGATAGCAAAAATTATGGATGGGCCTGAAATCCCGTTAAATTATGTGTCTTTAGGTTTTGGTCAAGCGAGCGAAAAAGCAGCTACTTTTAACTCAGATTATCCTGCGGTAACTATTTCCATAGCAAAACGTAAAGGTGCCGATGCCATGAAAATAGCTGAGGCCATTACTGATAAAGTAGAACATTTACGTACTACTTTAATTCCAGATGACGTTCATGTAGAAATTACCAGAAACTACGGAGAAACCGCATCGCACAAGGTGTCCGAATTGCTGTTACACCTCATAGGTTCTATCATTGCGGTAACTTTTGTGGTTATGCTGGCCATGGGATGGCGTGGTGGTTTGGTCGTGTTCTTGTCCGTTCCAATCACCTTTGCATTGACCTTACTGAGCTACTATATGCTCGACTATACTTTAAACAGAATTACACTTTTCGCTTTGGTTTTTGTTACAGGAATAGTCGTCGATGACTCCATTATTATTGCCGAAAATATGCATCGGCATTTTAAAATGAAACGGCTGCCTTTTAAACAGGCGGCACTCTATGCTATAAATGAAGTAGGTAATCCAACAATTTTAGCAACATTTACCGTAATAGCTTCGGTTTTACCGATGGCGTTTGTTTCAGGTTTAATGGGGCCTTATATGGCACCAATGCCTATTGGCGCATCTATAGCGATGATTTTATCTCTATTTGTTGCGCTAACCATTACTCCATATTTAGGCTATATCTTTTTAAGAGAAAAAGAAAAGACTGGTAAGGTTAAAAAGGTAGAGAAACCTTTAGAAGAAACGTTTATCTATAAAATATACGAGAAATATGAACGTCCATTACTAGAAAACAAAACAAAACGTTGGTTGTTTTTAGGATTAATATTTACTGTTTTATTAGGTACAATATTATTATTTTTTACCAAATCTGTCGCAGTAAAAATGTTGCCTTTTGATAATAAAAACGAATTTCAAGTGGTGATTGATATGCCAGAGGGTACTACCTTAGAGCGCACTGGAGTGGTAACACAAGAAATTTCTCAATATTTAGCAACGCGCCCCGAGGTAGTGAATTACCAAAATTATATAGGTACTTCTGCACCCATAACTTTTAACGGTTTGGTACGTCATTACGATTTGCGTGGTGGCAGCAATATGGCAGATATTCAAGTGAATTTAATCGATAAAGAAGAGCGTACTGCGCAAAGTCATGATATTGCTAAATTACTTCGTCCGGATATTCAGAAAATAGCAGCAAAATACAATGCGAATGTAAAATTAGTAGAAGTTCCACCAGGACCTCCAGTACTTTCTACTATTGTTGCTGAGGTTTATGGACCAGATTACCAGGAACAAATGAAGATAGCCAATAGCATTGAAGAAATTCTGAGAAATACAGCCGATGTAGTCGATGTTGATTGGATGGTGGAAGCGGACCAAAAGGAATATCAATTCGTCATCAATAAAGAAAAAGCCATGTTGTACGGCGTTGCGCCGCAGCAAATTGCCTATACGATGAATATGGCACTATCAAACAGGCCTATTACTACCTTGTATGATGAAGATGCCAACAATCAAGTAGGATTATTACTTGCTTTAGATGAAAAAGAAAAATCAACAATCACCAATATTTCACAATTAAAAGTAACTTCTAACCAAGGTACTATGGTGCCTATTGCCGATGTTGTTGATATTAAAGAAAGCATAAGTGCGAAAAGTATTTATCGCAAAAATCAAAAGCGTGTAGTGTATGTCCTGGCGGATATGGCTGGTGAACTGGAGAGTCCTGCGTATGCTATTTTAGGTATGGAAGAAAAATTAAAAGAAATTCCATTACCACAAGGATATGAACTTAACGAAATGTATTTGGGGCAACCTGAATTTGAGGATGATTACACGGTTAAGTGGGATGGAGAATGGCAAATTACTTTAGAAGTATTTAGAGATTTAGGAATCGCTTTTTTAGGGGCAATTATATTGATTTATATTTTGATTGTTGGATGGTTCCAAAACTTCAAAGCACCAATAGTAATGATGGTAGCGATACCTTTATCCTTAATCGGGATTATTCTTGGGCATTGGATGATGGGCGCATTTTTCACGGCAACCTCTTTTATCGGAATGATCGCTTTAGCGGGGATAATGGTACGAAATTCGGTTTTATTAATAGACTTTATTAACCTAAGAACAGAGGAAGGCGTGCCATTAAAACAAGCAGTAATCGAAGCTGGTGCAGTACGTACAACCCCAATTTTATTAACGGCAGGTACGGTGGTCATTGGCGCATTTGTCATCTTATTCGACCCTATTTTTCAAGGTTTAGCAATATCGTTAATGGGTGGAACCATCGTATCTACTATACTTACCTTGTTGGTGGTGCCATTAGTGTATTATATGATAAGCCCCCCGACCCCCGAAGGGGGAGTTGATGCTGGGGAGAAAACAGAAGGTGAAAAAGCCTCCTAGCCACAGACATATCTAATATGCTTAGCAAAAGTGGAAGGACTGATACTGATAAAAAAAAGAGCACTTGCAGGAAGTGTACAGAGATATTAAAAAAATAAACAAATTCCCTACTTCTTGGGAATGAATTAAAACTTTAGCTATGAAACTATTAATTGTAACCGTTGTGGAGGAATTCGAAAAAGATATTCTGACACTATTTAAAAAAGCGAATATTGAGAGCTTTAGCAGTTCTGATATTGATGGTTTTAAAAATCCTACTTCCGTAGTGAAAACATCAAGTTGGTTTCCCAGCGAAAAGAAAGGGATAGAATCGAGTTTATTTTTCTCTTTTACAGAAGATGTAAATATTGATACCTTATTTGAATTGATTGGAAAATTTAATCAAAATTTAGAAACGAACAATCCAATAAAAGCAGTTGTTGTTCCTATTGAAAGATTTATATAAACTTAAAATTAATAAAATGTTAAATACATATTTTAGAGTAATCGTTGGAGTAATGGTCTTATTAAGCGTAGCGCTTAGCGTTTATGTAAGTCCAAATTGGATGTGGTTTACCGTATTTATTGGTGTGAATTTAATTCAATCGGCTTTTACAAAATGGTGCTTGCTTGAAACTATTTTACAGAAATTAGGCATCAAAAAAGAGCCTGTGAGTTGTAGTAATTAGGGTTTGAAATCCTCCCCCAACCCTCCTAAGGAGGGGAGTAAGGTAGATTTTCCTTTGGAGAGGTTAGGGTCAGAGGACTCTTAATGATTTAATTTTTTTCGAAAGTACTGTTGGCAGTTCGAGTGATTTTTTCTTGAAGTGAAACGGAAAGTAAAAATTGTATCGAGAACATTTTAACACTAAAACGTTCTCGATATAAAATCTCTTTCAGGATTTCACTCTAACTGATAATTTTACACCGAATGTTCAATAAATAAAAAAATCACAAGTCAATCTCCAAACCAATAGGGCAGTGGTCAGAACCCATAACGTCGTTATATATTTTAACTTCTTTTACTTTATCAGCAATACCTTTGCTCACTAAAAAATAATCGATACGCCATCCTGTATTGCGTTCCCGTGATTTAAATCGATAGCTCCAATAGGTGTAGGCTACTTCTTCGGGATATAGCATCCGAAAAGAGTCAATAAAACCAGCATTCATAAAATTATCCATACCATCAATTTCAATTTGGGTATAGCCTGCCGTTTTATTGTAATTACTTTTATCATTTTTTAAATCAATGGGTCTGTGAGCAACGTTAAAATCGCCACAAGCAATGACAGGTTTTGTTTTTTCTAAATTTTTCAGATAGTTTAGAAAATCAATATCCCATTGTTTTCGATATTCTAAACGATCTAATTGTTGTCCGGAATTAGGGACATACACATTGACCAAATAAAATTTTTCATATTCTGCACATAAAATTCTGCCTTCGGAATCGTGTTCTGGAATGCCTATATCGGCAGTTATTTGCATCGGCTTTTCTTTGCTCAAAATTGCTGTTCCAGAATAGCCTTTTTGAAGGGCAGAATTAGAACTTAATTTATAATTGTGAAGTGGCGCTAAAGCGGCCGCAACTTCAGCGTCTTGTGCTTTGGTTTCTTGTAAACATAGAATATCAACATCTATTTTTTGAATGTCTTCAAAAAAATCTTTTTTTACTACGGCACGTATGCCATTTACATTCCAAGAAATTATTTTCATAGCTAATTTGTCTTAAAGTATAAAGTCCAATGTCTAAAGTTAAATATATTAAATTGAATAATTTTCCATTTTCAACTTTCAATTTTTCATTATTATCCAACTAATTCAAACGTCTGCTTCGCAATCTCCAACTCTTCCTTGGTAGGAATGACTAAAATTTTAGCTTTTGAAGTGCTTAAATTTATTTCATGCAGTTCAACTGATCTTATGCTGTTTTTCATGGTGTCTATTTGGAGTCCCAGATACTCCATTTCTGCACAAACTAGAGCTCTTAGAACTGCTGAATTTTCTCCGATACCCGCCGTAAAAACAATGGCATCTAAACCATTCATAATGGCTGCAAAAGCGCCTATATATTTTTTAATTCGATAAGCATTCATAGCTAAGGCCAGTTGGCATTCGGTATTGCCTTTTTCGGCCTCAGCTTGTATATCTCTTAAATCGCTATAACCCGTTAAACCAAGCATACCGCTTTTTTTGACGAGGATGGTGTGAACCTCTTCCAAGGTATAGCCTAGTGTTTGAACCATAAAGGTAATTACCGAATGATCTATATCGCCACTGCGAGTGCCCATAATGAGGCCGTTTGAAGGAGCAAAACCCATGGAGTGATCTATACTTTTACCATTGACTACGGCGGTCATGCTGCAGCCATTTCCTAAATGGATGATAATTATTTTTGATGTTTCTTTTTTTAGATGAATAATAGCTTTTTCGGAAACGTATTTATGACTGGTTCCATGAAAACCATAGACCTGTATTTTTTCTTCGTTATAAAAGTTATTTGGAATCGCAAATTTTTTGGCCTTTGTGGGAATGGTATGATGAAAAGCCGTATCGAAAATAGCCACTTGCTTGGCATGACTGAAAACTTCTTCTGCAAGTTCAATGCCTTCTAAATTATGCGGATTATGTAGGGGTGCCAGCGGAATTAAAGCTTTTATTTTTTTCTTTACTTCCGCAGTAATTAAGGTGGTTTTGGAAAAAGTGTCTCCACCATGAACCACTCGATGACCCACCGCATCTATTTCATTGACATTTTTAATGACACCTTTTTCGGGATCTAATAGTAAGGTCGCAATTTTTTCTAATCCATCTTTATGGTTGGTAACATTTTGATTTTCAGAAATGGTAATTTTATCCGTTTTGTATTTCAAAATAGCATTAGTACTTCCAATACGTTCTATAATACCTTCACAGTTAATTTTTTCGGAAGGCATAGCAATCAGCTGGTATTTTATAGAAGAACTTCCAGAATTTATAATAAGTATATTCACTTTTATTAAAGTTTGAAATTTGGTATTTTTAGAATTTACCAGCCAGCAGGCTGCCTTTATAGTCCTTGAGCTTGAATGGCAGTGATGATTACCGTATTGAAAATATCATCTACGGTACAACCACGACTTAAATCGTTTACTGGTTTATTTAAGCCTTGTAGCATTGGGCCAATGGCCAAAGCACCCGTTTCTCTTTGTACGGCTTTGTAGGTATTATTTCCTGTATTCAAATCTGGAAAAATAAAAACACTCGCTTGACCAGCAACTTCGGAATTTGGCATTTTACTTAATCCGACTTTACTATCCACCGCAGCATCATATTGTATTGGGCCTTCTACCTTTAAATCTGGGCGTTTCAACCTTACTATTTCGGTGGCTTTACGAACGCGATCTACATCTTCGCCAACGCCTGAAGCTCCCGAAGAATATGATAACATTGCTATTTTAGGTTCAATACCAAAAGAGGCACTCGTAGCGGCTGATGATATGGCAATTTCTGCTAACTGCTCCGCAGTTGGGTTAGGGTTAATGGCGCAATCCCCAAAAATGGTTACCCGATTGGGTAAACACATGAAAAACACGGAAGACACTATAGATACTTCGGGCTTAGTTTTTATAAATTGTAAAGCGGGTAAAATCGTGTGTTGGGTGGTGTGTATTGCCCCTGAAACCATACCGTCGGCATGACCTTTGTGCACCATCATTGTGCCAAAATAAGACACATCTTCCATTAAATCTTTTGCCATAGCTAAGTTTACATTTTTATGTTTACGTAGCTCAAACAAAGTGGTGGCATAATCTAAAAAACGAGTGGAATTTTTAGGGTCGATAATTTGAATATTATTGGTGTCTAAACCAATATCCAAAGCTGTAATTTTGGCTTTTATTTTTTCTTTATCACCTAACAAGGTAAGCCTTACAGCATCGGCATCAATTAAATGTTTTGTAGCCAATAAAATTCGCTCATCAGTACCTTCAGGTAATACAATATGCTTTTTTGAAGATTTTGCCCTTTTCAGTAAATTGTACTGAAACATTCTTGGGGTAATTCCTTCGGCCTTAAAGGTTATTAAACGTTCTGTTAATTCGTTTACAGGGATATACTTTTCGAATTCTTGAATAGACATCGTAATTTTTTCTGTATTTTCCGCATACATTCTTGGCCTTATGGCCCCAATTTTATTGGTCACTATAAAAGTGCCTCCCTCTACTGAAATAATTGGGATAACATCGGAAAGTCCTTCTATTAGTTTTATAATGGGAGGTTCCGGAATTAAACCACCTGTAAGAACTATCCCAGAAAGATTGGGATAGTTTGCTGAGATATTTGCCTGTAGTGCTCCTAAAATTATATCCGCTCTATCGCCTGGCGTTATCACAAGGCTATCCTTTTTTAAATGGGTTAAATAATTTCGAAGCTGCATAGCGCCCACGCTAAATCCATTAACTTGATTATTTAAATATTCTTTTCCAAACAATACTTGAGCATCTAGTTCTTGTACAATTTCTTTAATGGTTGGGCTACCTAATATATGATTTATAGGAATAGCTCCGGATAGGACTTTCTTTGGAAACTTCTTTTTTAAGAAGAAAATGACTTCTTCCATATCCTCATGGGCCACTTTATTAGCAACGACCATTAATATTTCGACACCTTTATCTCTAAAAGAATCATAAGCCATATACAAATGGCTTAAGGACTCATCTATAGTTTTATCTTTTCCGCTGGTGATTAAAATAGCAGGAATCCCAAGGTTTTTGGCAATAAGTACATTGGTATCCCATTCGATTATATTGCCTTCCCCAGAAAAGTCACTTCCTTCGACCAAAACGAAGTCAAAACGTTCTTCAATGGCTTTGAATTTGTGGATGATATGATTAATAATTTCGTCGTCCCGATCTTGATTTTTAAGTTTTACTACTTCACTACGCGTATAAGCATAGGCATCTTTAGGCTTTAAATCAACTTCAAAATGCGTCAAAATGGTTTTAATATGGTTGTCAATCTTGCCTTTTTCATAATCATCAATAACAGGTCTGAAATACCCAACTTTGGCAGTTTTACCCAATAAAATCTGCATTAATCCTAAGGAAATAATAGATTTACCACTATTAGGTTCTGTGGTAGCTATATAAACGGCTTTACTCATGTATGGTATTTCTGAAAACCCATAACCTTACATATCGGCAGGCAAGTGGGTATTATTTTTAAAAATTTTCTATTTAAGATGACAAATAGGTGCTATTTCAAATTATAACTTATCATACATTATTTTACAGCCGTCAAAGTTACCTATCAAAGCTTGTTTAAAATATGATGTTTATCATAAATGATATTTGTACAAAGATAAATAAAGATTATAATAGTTCTAAAATGCGTTCTAAAGCCATCCCACGAGAACCTTTAATAAATAGATTGCTTTTCGGTAAAGAATTTGTTTTAAGGTAAGAAGCTAAATCTTCAAAAGTTTCAAAAGTTTTTTTGCTGTTTTTAGTTTTAGCAAAATTTTTACCGATAAAATAAGTAGCGTCAAAATTCATAGAGCTGGCTAAATCCGCAATGGCTTGATGTTCTTCTGGAGCAGTTTCGCCAAGCTCAAACATATCCCCTAAAAAAGCAATTTTATGAGTAACGTTTAAATGATTAAAATTTTCTAATGCTACTTTCATGCTGCTAGGGTTTGCATTGTAGGCGTCCAGAATTATTTGATGTCCGTTTTTCTCCATTATTTGGGAGCGGTTATTCGCCGGCGCATAACTTTCTATTCCCTTTTTAATATTTTCTAAAGAGACATTAAAATATTTACCCATAATGATTGCCGCACAACAATTTACAAAATTATAAGCCCCAATTAATTTAGAATATATTGTTTGGTTTTCAAATTCGATTTTCACAAACGGGTCGGCAGAAATTAGTTTTATTGTAAAGTATTGCGAGTTATGTTGGCTAAAACCATACTTTTTTATGTGCGAATTTAATTTTGACAATTGAATAGCATCATCTGCATTAAAAAATATGTAACTGTTATGATGCAATAAAAAATCATACAATTCACTTTTTCCTTTAATAACGCCTTCAACTCCTCCAAAACCCTCTAAATGTGCTTTTCCGAAATTGGTAATGTAGCCATAATCTGGTTCTGCAATTTGACATAGAAATTCAATCTCTTTTTGGTGATTTGCGCCCATTTCTACAATGGCAATCTCGGTATCTTCTTTTATGGTAAGTAAAGTTAATGGTACACCAATATGGTTGTTTAAATTGCCCACCGTAGCTATGGTTTTGTAACTGGTAGATAGTACAGCATTTATGAGTTCTTTAGTGGTTGTTTTTCCATTACTACCCGTTAAACTTATTACTTTGGCTTTTGATTGTTTCCTGTGAGAATTGGCCAATTCTTGCAAAGATTTTAGGGTGTCATCAACTAAAATAATATGGTTTTCATTGGCATATTCTTTTTCATCAACAATGGCATAAGCCGCCCCTTTTTCAAGGGCTTGTTTGGCATACGAATTCCCATTAAAATTATCGCCTTGTAAAGCAAAAAATAAACAATCTTTTGTTATTTTTCTGGTATCTGTAGATATGTTGGGGAACTGTAAAAACAGTTTGTATAGTTCTTCTATTTTCATCTCAATAAAAATTCACTGACCAATTTATGCAGTATTAATTGGTATTGCTGTTAGTTAAAAATACTCATTATGACCTTCATAAAATAAATGTATAAAAAAAGTCCTGATGCGCGCACCAGGACTTTCGAAAATTTTATAAATAAAAACTTTTATTTTGCTTTTTTACCTCTAACGGTTTTGTTTTTAGTTTTTGACTTAGAACCAACTCTTGACATGGCACATCTAAAGCCAATATAATCTGTGGCCATATATTGTGGTAAATATCTACGTTGCGCTGGGTCTAACCAATAAGCTCTATCTCTCCAAGAACCACCTTTAAAAACTCTAACTTCATTATTTATTAAAGTAGTTCTATAATTAGATTTGTCATATTCTCTTGAAATATTACCAACAGAATCTTTTTCTACTTTAAAGGTTGGAGAATTGTACATTTTCTTTTGGTCTTCTTCATCATCGCTAAATCTATCAAAAAATCTAGTAGAACCTGGTTCGCCATCTCTATACCCTCTGTTATCACTTGAAGAGAAATTTGTTCTTAAATAAGTTTCTTCCTCATCTACAGGCACCATTTTAAGCTCACCTGGCAAATTTACTGCTATTATTTTTCCGTTTGGTAAGGTATCATAAGCAATAGAGTCTCTGATAATTCTCGATTTACCATCTTCACCAATAGCACTTTTCATGTAAACGTTACCACGGTAATAGTTAAAATCACTTACTTCGTCATCAACAATAGGTCTATATACATCAGCCACCCATTCCGCTACGTTACCTGCCATATCATATAAACCAAGATCATTTGGTTTGTATGATTTTACTTCTGCGGTGATATCAGCACCATCATCGGACCAACCTGCGATTCCGCCGTAATCTCCTTTTCCTTGTTTGAAGTTCGCTAACTGATCACCACGACCAACACGTTGACCGCTTCTAGTATAATCGCCCTCCCAAGGATATTTTTTTCTACCTCTGTAGTTATTATATTCTCTTGAGCCTACCTGAGCCGCCGCAGCATATTCCCACTCCGTTTCTGTTGGTAACCTATATTCTGGTAAAATAATGCCGGTACTACGAGACGCAAAATTAGAAACAGAATCTTTTTTCATTTTTCCTTGTAAAGAATCTATCTGCCCATTGTAAACAGACTCTGGTCTATTTAAATAAGCCTCAGTGCTAAAAGCGCCTTCTATTTCACCATTTACGACTTTGTATTTTGCATCTTCAGAAAGATACCCTTCTCTTTCTAACATAATCTCGTTCACACGATCTGTTCTCCATTCTGCAAATTGTACGGCTTGTATCCAATTTACACCCACCACAGGATATTCTGCATACGCAGGATGACGTAGATAATTATTGGTCATCGTTTCATTAAATCCTAAACGATTTCTCCAAACTAAAGTATCAGGTAGGGCACCCTTATAAATATTGGAATACCTTGGATCTTCTGGGGGATAAACACTTTTAAGAAAATCCAAATATTCTAAATACATAGAATTGGTAACCTCCGTCTCATCCATGTAAAAAGACTGTACATGTTGTTGTGTAGGGGTATTGTTCCAATCGTGCATGACATCATCCTGTACTTTCCCTTTTGTGAAAGTTCCGCCTTCAACAAACACTAAACCTGGAGCGGTTTCTTGCTCCTTATAATCTGTGTTATGCTGAAAACCACCTTCTTTTGCATTTATTTTCCAACCAGTAGCTCTTGAAATGTCTTTGGAAGAAGAAGAATTTTTACAACTACTAAAACCACCTGCTATTACAGCGCAAGAGAGTACAACTTTGATGAATTGTTTTTTCATAATTAGGACTTGAGTTCAATAAAATTAACTACTTAATGTAGTTTGGTAATTCGTTATTTTTTGTTCGCAATTATTGCTTTCGGCTTTTAGAACGATGTTTTTGCAAGAATATTTTATTCTGTTGAAAAATATTTAGAAAAGATATTCTTAAAAATTAAAATGTTCTACAATACAGTAACGGCTTAAAAACAGGATTCGTATGTTATTTTTCTTTAATTTAATCAGAAGCCAATATTTTTAATAAAAAACAATGTCTATATAGGGTATATGGCCGTAGAATACGGTTTTTGTTTAGAACTTAAGGTCACGGCTTAAATAATGCTAGAATAATCATTTATTGCTTTCTTAAGTTTTTCAAACTAAAAGAGGGACAAAAATATAATTTCTTTTACAGCTCCAATAAAGGAACTTATTTTTTAAATCTAAATACAATTTGGACCATTTAGTAAGTTAAAGCAATATATGCTCATTGATTTAAAGATGCGTCACTAAATCTATAGGTGCTTAAACTTTTTAATATTCTAATTGGAATGCTATTCTTTAAAAATACTTAAAAGTATTTTTGGAAAAGTATTTCAGTAGAACTTTGAATGTGGTACTGGATCTACAAAATATATGAAATTACTTTTTTTCTTTATACTAATGACAAGGTCTGATGGAAAACCAAACCATAATGATGATTTTTAAACTTTATTAGTGGTTATGGAGTTGGCGTATTTTATGGGTTTGGGTGATAGTTAAAACCATCTCCTTTTGTGTATTTGCATTTTATCCGAATACGAGGCTAAAAATATTTTATGCGTAAACTATCACTGATAACTTGTTATGTTTACGATTGATTTTTGTTCAAATGTAAAAACCTATGTTTTTTAGTCTATTGTAGTTTTCTTTAATTAGGAGCGTATTTAGGTTTATCTGTTGTAAAAATGAAAACTTTGCTTTTTTAATTTTTTTTGAGGGCTACATACCTTTTTTTTAAATCTTACGTTACATAGGTATTGTAAAGAAGATTTTTAGGTGTTTAAATATACCTTATTGTTAAAAAACAAGTATTTTACACAACGAGAAATGAAAAAAATAGCAACAATTACCTTATTTTTAATAGTATTTAAAATTGCAGCACAGCAAGACACCCGAATAATAACAACAGGGGTTCCTTTTTTAACCATTGCAGCGGACGCAAGATCTTCTGGTATGGGTGATATTGGTGTAGCGACATCTGTTGATGCCTTTTCTCAGCAATGGAATCCTGCAAAATTCGCATTTGCCGAACATAAAATGGGGGTAGGGCTAAGTTATACGCCTTATTTAGAAAGTATTATCACAGATATTGCACTTTTAAATGGCAGTTTCTATACTAAAATAAGCGATCAAAGCGCTTTTGCCGCAAGTCTTAGATATTTTACTTTAGGAGAAATTGAACTTAGGCAAACAGCTGGTGAAGAAGGCAGACGGGTTAAACCAAACGAACTGGCCATTGATGGCTCATATTCCCTAAAACTATCGGAAACTTTTTCAATGGCAGTTTTGGGAAGATTTATAAGTTCCAATTTAAGATTTCCAGATCAAACAGGCTCCTCAGATAGCCAGGCGGCAAATACTTTTGCAGTTGATATTGCAGGGTATTACCGTTCCAGAGAAATAGCTTATGAAAATTTTGAAGGCCGTTGGAGAGGAGGATTTAATATTTCTAATTTAGGAAATAAAATTGTGTATGATGAAGGTGGTCAAGAAAACTTTTTACCCACTAATTTAAAAGCAGGTTTAGGTTTTGATTTTATTCTCGATATGGATAATACCATCGCATTGACTTCAGAATTTAATAAACTCTTAGTGCCAACACCTCGTGACTTTAACAATGACGGTTTAGTTAATGGTGATGATAACGAAGAATATCAAAATATAGGTTTTTTAAGTGGTGTTTTTCAATCATTTGGAGATGCTCCAGGTGGTTTCTCAGAAGAATTAAGTGAAATTACTTGGGCCTTAGGTGCCGAGTACATTTATCAAGAAGCTTTTATGTTGAGAACCGGTTATTTTAATGAAAGTAATGATAAAGGAGCACGCAAGTTCTTTTCATTAGGAGCAGGATTTAAATTTAAAGCAACTCAAGTTGACTTGTCTTATTTGTTTTCTTCTTCGCGAATTCGTAATCCATTAGAAAATACCCTGCGTTTTTCATTAACCTTTAATTTAGGAGAAGAAATGTTTAACGACTAAATAACTCCCAAGCAAATATCATGAAAGTCCAACACCAATTTTAAAATTAGTGCTGGACTTTTTTTTATATACCTTTTCAAATTTAAATTCTAATTACTTTTAAATTTGCTATCTTTCCGATAAAGTGAATTAAACTTTTAGCAAATTAAAAAAGTTCAAATTACTTCAATAACTATAAACCCATAAAAATTGAAAAACCATCAAATTGTCATTGATTATTCCATTTATCCTGCGCTTGAAAATTTAATAGAAGAAGATGTTGCACTGATGAATTCTGCTATTGGAGCTCGGAGAAATGCGTATGCACCTTATTCTAATTTTTATGTAGGTGCCGCAGTATTGTTAGCAAACGGAGCGATTGTAATAGGTAGTAACCAAGAAAACGCGTCCTACCCTTCGGGCTTATGTGCCGAGCGTGTGGCCATTTTTCAGGCTGGAGCCTTGTATCCTGGGGTAACGATAAAAGCCGTTGCCATTACCGCTACCTCAAAAAATTATATAGTAAAACAGGCTGCTGCTCCCTGCGGAAATTGTCGTCAAGCCATGATTGAATACGAACAAAAGCAAAAGCAACCTATTAAAATTTTATTGATGGGAGAGCAAGGAGAAGTTATACAATTTAATTCTTTATTAGATATTTTGCCTTTGGCGTTTAATAATTCTTTTTTATGATTGCTAAAATCTTAGGAAAATAAACGGAAAGTATCAATTTCTTATTTTTAAAGAACAATTACCTTATTTTCTTTTGTTGCCTACGCTTTTTCTTTAATTTTTTTCCCCTGTTGATTTATATGTGTATTTTTGCTGTTCAATTTTTCATAATCAAAAATTGAATTGAAGGAATTAGTTCTTTAAAAATATCGCATTTAATGAAAAAAATCACAAAAGAGGTTTACCTAAAATGGTATGAAGATATGTTGTTCTGGAGAAAATTCGAGGACAAACTAGCAGCGGTTTATATTCAACAAAAAGTTAGAGGATTCTTGCATCTTTACAACGGTCAAGAGGCGGTTTTAGCTGGAGCACTTCATGCTATGGATCTTACCAAAGATAAGATGATTACGGCTTATAGAAATCATGTGCAGCCAATAGGTATGGGCGTTGATCCTAGAAGAGTAATGGCGGAGTTGTACGGAAAAGTTACGGGTACTTCTAAAGGCATGGGTGGCTCAATGCACATTTTTTCTAAAGAACATCGTTTTTATGGGGGTCATGGTATTGTAGGGGGGCAAATTCCTTTAGGTGCAGGCTTAGCTTTTGCCGATAAATACAAAAAGAGTGATGCGGTAACCTTATGTTATATGGGCGATGGAGCAGTAAGACAGGGTTCATTGCACGAAACATTTAACCTTGCTATGTTATGGCAATTACCTGTAGTTTTTGTTTGCGAAAATAATGGTTATGCCATGGGAACATCTGTAGCTAGAACCTCATTTTCTACGGATATTTGGAAACTAGGTTTAGGGTACGAAATGCCTTGCGGTCCTGTCGATGGTATGGATCCCGTAACTGTAGCAAAAGAAATGAGTAAGGCCATAGAAAGAGCGAGAAGCGGTGGCGGACCAACTTTCTTAGAAATGAAAACATACAGATATAGAGGACATTCCATGTCTGATGCCCAACTGTATAGAACTAAAGATGAGGTAGAAGAATACAAGAAAATAGACCCTATCACACAAGTTTTACAAGTGATTATGGATAGTAAATATGCTACAGAGGAAGAAATAAAAGTAATTGATAAAAGGGTAAAGGCCTTAGTAGAGGAATGCGAGAAATTCGCTGATGAATCAGAATATCCTCCATTAAGTCAAATGTACGATATGGTTTACGACCAGGAAGATTATCCATTTTTACAACATAAATTATAGTTAGATGGCAGAAGTAATAAATATGCCCAGACTTAGCGATACTATGGAAGAAGGCACTGTCGCTAAGTGGTTAAAAAAAGTTGGAGATAAAATAGAAGAAGGCGATATTTTAGCTGAGATTGAAACAGACAAAGCTACGATGGAGTTTGAGTCTTTTCACGAGGGTACATTATTGCATATTGGTATTCAAGAAGGTGATGGTGCTCCGGTGGACACACTCTTAGCCATTATTGGCGAAGAAGGAGAAGATATTTCTGGATTATTGAAGGGTTCAAGCGCAGCAGAAAGTAAGCCAGAAGTAAAAGAGGAAGCTCCAAAGGCAACAACTTCAAACGATACGGCTAAAAAAGAAGAAACTTCTGAAAGTGAAGCAAATGCTGAAATTCCCGAGGGTGTTGAAATTATTACGATGCCCCGACTTAGTGATACTATGGAAGAAGGTACTGTGGCTTCCTGGTTAAAAAAAGTCGGAGATAAAGTGGAAGAAGGCGATATTCTGGCAGAAATTGAAACCGATAAGGCGACGATGGAGTTTGAATCTTTTTACTCAGGAACTTTGTTGTACATAGGAATACAAGAAGGTGAATCTTCTCCTGTTGATGCGGTACTCGCCGTAATTGGCCCAGAAGGTACAGATGTAGATAGCGTTCTAAATACAAAAACTAAGGAGGCTATAAAAGAAACTTCTAAAAAAGAGGGACCAAAAACCACTGAATCAGCTTCAGCAAAAACCGAAACGACAAAAGAAGAAAATACGCCTCTGGCAACAAATGACGGACAACGTATTTTTGTGTCGCCTTTAGCCAAGAAAATTGCTTCAGAAAAAGGGGTGAATTTGGCGAATGTTAAAGGTTCTGGTGATCATGGAAGAATCATCAAAAAAGATGTTGAGAATTACGTTCCTTCTCAAAAAGCTGCACCTGCTGCCGCAAGAAATGATACTACGGTGACTAGTACCGTTACCCCTGCTACTGCGGTTGCACCGATGGCTGCACCTGTAGGCGAAGAAAGTTTTGAAGAAGTAAAAAATAACCAAATGCGTAAGGTAATCGCCAAACGCCTTGGAGAATCTAAATTCACCGCTCCACACTACTATTTAAATATAGAGGTTGATATGGATAATGCGATGATATCTAGAACACAAATAAATAGCTTGCCAGACACAAAAGTATCATTCAATGATATGGTCGTAAAAGCATGCGCAATGGCATTAAGGAAGCATCCACAAGTAAATACTTCTTGGAAAGCCGAAACCACGCGTTACAATCATCATATCCATGTTGGTGTTGCCGTTGCTGTAGAAGACGGACTAGTAGTGCCTGTATTAAAATTCGCGGATCAAATGGGATTATCTCAAATTGGTGGATTGGTAAAAGAATTAGCAGGAAAAGCAAGAAACAAAAAACTAACGCCTGCCGAAATGGAAGGAAGTACTTTTACTGTTTCTAATTTAGGAATGTTTGGTATCGAGAGTTTTACTTCGATTATCAACCAACCTAATTCTGCCATACTTTCTGTTGGAGCAATAATAGAAAAACCAGTGGTTAAAAATGGTGTAATTGTGGTAGGCAATACCATGAAACTTACTTTGGCATTAGACCACAGAACAGTGGATGGTGCATCAGGGGCACAATTTTTACAAACTTTGCGCTCATATATTGAAAATCCGGTTACGATGTTAGCTTAAAATAAGCAAATAGTTTAAATTTTGATGAAGCATCCTTATAAAATGGGATGCTTTTTTTATCTTTAAAACTTTAAAATACAACAGAGAAAATAAAGAAAAGAAAAGCGAGCCAACGACCTAACTAAATTTTATTGCTCTCTTTTGTTTTGTCTCTTTTCTTTCAACAAAAAATTAAACTCATGTCACAAAATTAAATTTATGAAAAATATCCTTATAATAGTTTTAATTGCATTTTCTTTTTACAACTGCAAAACCTCAAAGATTATTGAAACTGATCCTAACAATATCAAGGAGGTAGCACCAGTAGGGGAAAATCCAAAGGCTGAAATTATCAATAGAGCGGTAGTTCCAGCCGTATCTTTTTCAACAGCTAAAGATGTTGGAGATATTATAACATTTTTAGCTTCAGATGAATTAAAAGGAAGAGAAGCTGGGAGCGAAGGCATTGAAAAAGCCGCAGATTATATTGAAACTATTTTCAAGAAAAACAAAATCAAACCTTTTTTTGAATATTATAAAGACACAATATCAAACTTCAATAAACCAGCCTATAATGTGGTGGCGGTTTTAGAAGGGAACGATACAAAGCTAAAAAATCAAGTAGTTGTTATTGGAGCGCACTATGATCATATTGGTGAGATTGCTCCAAAAGGGGGTGATGCTATTGCTAACGGCGCTAATGATAACGGATCTGGCACCACAACTGTTTTAGAATTGGCACGCTATTTTGCTAGCACAAAAAGTAATAAGCGGACTATAATTTTCGCCTTATTTACGGCAGAAGAAAAAGGATTGTTAGGTTCTAAAGATTTAGCAAAGCGGTTAAAAGAAGAAAATATAGATTTATATACCATGCTCAACTTTGAAATGGTGGGCGTGGCCTTGCAAAATAAAGATTATTTTATGTACGTAACAGGGTATGAAAACTCTAATATGGCACAGGTAGCTAATGATTATAGCGGCGAAAATCTCATAGGTTTCTTGCCTTCCGCAAAAGAAATGAATCTATTTAGAAGATCTGATAATTACGCATTTCACACGGCATTTAATGTACCGTCTCAAACTTTTTGCACCTTCGATTTTACTAATTTCGATCATTATCATGGGGTGGACGATGAAGCAGAATTAATGGATTTTGACCACATGGCTACCGTGGTCAACAAATCTATTCCTATGGTTTCAGGGATTGTAAACGCAGCTACCAAAGAAATTAAATACAACTAATGGCAAACATTATCATCACAGGGGCAAGTAGAGGTATTGGTTTTGAAATGGCACAACTTTTTGCTAACGAAGGACATGAAGTGTTGGCTTTGTCAAGAAACGATAAGCCTATTTCTGATTTACATCATAAAAATATTTTTACTTTTCCGTTTGACTTATCTAAATTAGAAGATTTAGAAAAGCTAGAAAATTTTATCGCTAAAAACTGGAAACAAGTTGATATTTTAATCAATAATGCAGGAAGACTCCTTAATAAACCCTTTTTAGAAACTTCAGAAAGCGAATTTGAAGCGGTCTATAGGGTCAACGTTTTTGGGGTGGCAAGTGTAACGAAATTAGTTTTACCAAAAATGCCAAAAGCAGGACACGTTATTACTATAAGTTCTATGGGTGGCGTGCAGGGAAGTATTAAATTCCCCGGTTTAGCGGCTTACAGTTCAAGTAAAGCAGCAGTAATTACCTTAACAGAATTATGGGCAGAAGAGTTTAAAGAAACAGGACCATCTTTTAATGTTCTGGCATTAGGAGCGGTACAAACTGAAATGCTCGAAGAAGCTTTTCCCGGCTACCAAGCACCAACGACAGCTTTGGAAATGGCTAGCTATATAAAAGAATTTGCTTTGACAGGAAGCAAGTTTTATAATGGGAAACTTTTACAAGTTAGTAGTAGTACACCTTGATCAATAATATTTTAAAAATGAATAGAATAAAAATTCCTTTTTTGGTTTTAGGGATTGCTTTAGTCATATTTTCTATGGTGTTATTTATTTTTAAAAGTAACAATCGCCAAGCGTATGAAACCATAATTGAGCACAATGTTGGTGCTCAGGAAGAGAAAAATATTGGCGAAATGTATATTTGCAAAGAACAATTTAATATATAACATTCTGAAATTTAGTTTTCTTATTTTACAACAGCTTAAATTTATACTTAGTTTGCAACATGCAAAAAACACTAGAAAAATACCTTCCTGAACGTGCGATACCATTGTGTATAGCGTTGATTAAGGAAAATAGTGTCAATTTAAAAATTGTAAATCAGCGCGTAACAAGGCATGGCGATTATCGGCGACTGCCCAATGGCTCTCATAAAATTACGGTCAACGCTTCTTTAAATAAATATCGCTTTTTAATGACACTGGTGCATGAAATTGCGCACTTAGTCGCCTTTGAAAAGTATGGTAGAAATATTAAACCGCACGGTTTAGAATGGAAACGAAGCTTTCAGACTTTGATGTTGCCTTTTATACATCCTGAAGTATATCCACCGAAAGTATTACCTTTAATTGCAAATCATTTTAGAAACCCAAGTGCAAGTAGTGATACCGACGCAAAATTATCCTTAGCTTTGAAAAATTACGATTTACAATCTAGTGATGCTAATTACATTTTTGAATTGCCCGTTGGGAGTATTTTTAGAATCCATAACGGGCGTATCTTTAAAAAAGGAAATAAAAAAGTAAAAAGATATGAGTGTGCGGAGTTGACAACAGGAAAAGTTTACCTGTTTCAACCCAATGCCGAAGTAGAATTGATAAAAGATTAATTATGAATAAAAATTATTATGCCGTATTAATGGC
Source organism: Cellulophaga sp. (assembly GCA_041738035.1). GTDB lineage: Bacteria > Bacteroidota > Bacteroidia > Flavobacteriales > Flavobacteriaceae > Cellulophaga. Next base: position 49,401 of record JBGSQM010000177.1, on the reverse strand, counting down.
AGGCGGCGTTGGCTCACGCTTTTGGCCTATTAGCACTACCGATAACCCTAAACAGTTTCACGATATGTTGGGAACTGGTGACACCTTAATTCAAAAAACTTTTAAACGTTTAAATAAATTTGTTCCTACAGAAAACATTTTAATTTTAACCAACGAGCGCTATAATGAACTGGTTTTGGAACAGTTGCCCATGGTAAAGCAACAACAAGTGGTCTTAGAACCAGCCATGCGAAACACAGCTCCATGTATTTTATATGCTGCGTTGAAAATCCAAAAAGAAAATCCAAATGCGGTGATGATTGTTGCCCCTAGCGACCATTGGATCGAAGACGAAACGGCTTTTGCAAACGATGTAAAACAGTGTTTTGATAAATGCGAAAAAGAAGATGTATTGTGCACTTTAGGTATTAAACCAAGTTTCCCAAATACTGGCTTTGGCTATATTGAATTTGAAAAAGAAAGTGGTGTTGGACTCAAAAAAGTACATCAATTTCGAGAAAAACCAGAATATGAAACCGCAAAAGATTTTATAGCTCAGGGAAATTTTCTTTGGAATGCTGGTATTTTTATGTGGAGTGTTAAGACTATTATAGACGCTTTTAAAGAGTACCAACCTGCCCAATTTATCCTTTTCGAAAAAGGAATTCCGGTTTATAATACCAATGAAGAACAAACTTTTATCAACGAGAATTATCCGAAAGCAGAAAATATCTCCATAGATTATGCCATTTTAGAACCATCAAAACATATTTTTGTGCTTCCGGCTACTTTCGACTGGAATGATTTGGGTACCTGGGGTTCGCTTTATGATAAACTAGACAAAGACGCTTATAATAACGCTATCGTTAATTGTAAAGTTTTGAGTCAAGATGCTGGAGGTAATATGATTAGATCTTCAAAAGGGAAAATTATTGTGGTTGATGGTTTAAATGATTATATTATTGTAGATAAGGAAGATGTTTTATTAATTTACCCAAAATCAAAAGAACAAGATATAAAACAAGTGCTTGTTAAGGTTAAAGATAAGTTTGGGATTCATTATACCTAATATATGCAAAACGAAATTGATAAAGGAAATATAACTCCGAATAGCAGCGAAAACAATAAAGACAATACAGGAGATAACGTAAAAAAAGATTTTCAAGGACTTTTGAGTTCTGTGAAGAAATTTTTAATAGAACTTCTGGATATTCGCAATAATACGGATCAAGAGGCTACGCGAGAGTCAATCATTGCGGATATTCCGTTTAAGGGGCATACTTCTTGGATTTTAATCTGTTCTATTTTTATTGCATCGGTGGGTTTAAATGCAAATTCTACTGCTGTGGTTATTGGTGCAATGTTAATTTCTCCCTTAATGGGTCCGATATTAGGCATGGGTTTGTCGCTTGCTATTAATGATGTTGATACTTTACGCCGCTCTCTGAAAAACTTTGTGGTAATGGTAGTTTTGAGTATTTTAACGGCCTATTTATTCTTTGCTTTTTTTCCTTTGCGAGATGAGTCCTCAGAACTTTTAGCCCGTACCGCTCCCGATATTCGCGATGTATTAATTGCCTTTTTTGGTGGTTTGGCCTTGGTTATCGCCCGAGCGAAAAAGGGAACTATTGCTAGTGTTATTTTTGGAGTAGCGATTGCTACTGCTTTAATGCCCCCGCTATGTACGGTTGGCTTTGGCTTGGCGATAGGGAACTGGGATTATGCTACTGGTGCTATGTATCTATTTACGATCAATACTATTTTTATTGGTCTTGCTACTTTTTTAGTAATAAAAATTCTGCGCTTTCCAATGGTGCGCTATGCCAATTCGCAACGAAGAAGAACCATTGCAAGATTAGCTTCTTTAGTTGCTATTGCCGTTATGATTCCAGCCAGTTGGACTTTTTTTCAAGCTTGGAAAGAGTCTAAATTTAAAAGTGAAGCCCAAAAATTCGTCAATAACAACATCGCCAAGTATGAGTTTGCGGGCAATGGTATGTTTTTAGATAATTTTACAAATATTGAATATCATGGGAACGATAAATCCTTATTTCAATTGATTTTTGGTAAAGAAATAAAAGATAATAAATCAGTCATTGAAGTCATGTTTATGGGCGAGGAATTGGTGCCTGACAATATCATATCGAGCTGGAAAAATATTAAAAATGACGAATTTCCAAATTTAAGAGAAGTGGATCTAAAAATTATTCAAGGCTCTAGAAATGAAGAAATTGATCAGTTTAAATATGTAAATGAACTGTACGAAACCAAAAAAGCCGAACTTTTAAGTAAAGATGAGCGCATTAAGGTTTTAGAAAAAGATTTAATTAGGTTAGAGAAACTGTCCGCCACCCAAATACCTTTTCAAGATATTAGTGCCGAAGCAAAAACCAATTACGAGAATTTAGCATCTTTAAGTTATTCCTACACCATCACCACCGACTTTCAGAAAATGGATACTATTCCTGTTTTTGAAGCAAAATGGAAGAATGGCACCAATATTAACCAAGCTAGAAACGATAGTAAAAAGCTAATGGATTGGTTGCGACTGAGATTGAAGAATGATAAAGTGCAGTTGAGGTAGGAGGGTTGTCGACCTTATTATTAAGAATTTTATAGTCCTAATTCCGCTCTTCAATATACATTTGTCGCACCTTTTTGAATAAATCCGATGAATACACAAAATCTGTTACCGCTTCATTATCGGTTTTAAAGATTTCTTTATTAGTGCCTTCCCATTCTTTAAGTCCGTTTTTAAGGAACAATATTTTTTGACCTATTTCCATTACAGAGTTCATATCGTGGGTATTAATGACCGTTGTAATATCGTATTCCTCTGTAATTTCAAGAATTAAATTATCAATTAATATCGCTGTTTTTGGGTCTAAACCAGAATTAGGTTCATCGCAAAACAAGTATTTTGGGTTCATGACAATGGCTCTGGCAATAGCCACTCTTTTTTGCATGCCTCCAGAAATTTCAGATGGAAATCGTTTATGCGCATCTGTCAAGTTTACCCGTTTTAATACGCTATTCACCCGGTCTTGCATTTCGGACTTAGATTGTTTGGTGAACATTTCTAATGGAAACATGACGTTTCCTTCAACGGTCATAAAATCAAACAAGGCGCTGCCTTGAAAAACCATCCCCATTTCTTGGCGTAAGCTTCTTTTTTCTTCGGCGGCAAGTTTAGAATATGCTTTGCCGTTATAAAGGATAGTGCCTTTTTCAGGTTCGAACAGCCCTAATAAACACTTTAAAAACACCGTTTTGCCCGAGCCACTTTGTCCGATGATTAAATTGGTTTTGCCTTTTTCAAACGTAGTGGAAACCCCTTTTAAAACTTCAGTATCTCCGAAAGATTTATGTATGTCGTTTACTTCAATCATTAGCCTAGTAAAAGTTGAGTTAGCACATAATTTGCTACAATAATCACAACGCTAGTCCAAACAAACGCCGTTGTACTTGCTTTACCTACCTCTAAAGCGCCTCCTTTCATATAAAATCCGTGAAAAGATGGAACGGTTGCAATAATTAAAGCAAACACTAAGGTTTTTACGAAAGCGTAGGTAACGTGAAATGGATTAAAATCGAGTTGTAAACCATCAGTAAAATCGGCACTGGTCAAAAAGCCACCAGAAACTCCAGCCACCCATCCGCCAAATATACCAACAAACATGCCTATAGATATAGCAAATGGATAAAATAACATCGCTATAATTTTAGGGAATACTAAGTAATTAAGTGCATTAACGCCCATAACTTCTAAGGCATCAATTTGTTCTGTTACCCGCATACTTCCAATACTAGAAGTAATATAGGAACCCACTTTTCCCGCCATAATAATGGAAACAAAGGTGGGTGCAAATTCTAAAATTACCGATTGTCTAGTGGTAAATCCAATCAGGTTTTTAGGAATAATCGGGTTGGTTAAGTTGAGTGCTGTCTGTATGGTTACAACAGCTCCAATAAAGAACGAAATAAATATAATAATCCCAAGGGAGCCATAAATTAACTCATCTATTTCTTTTAAAATAAGGGATTTCATTATCCTCCATTTCGTAGGTTTTTTAAAAACCTCACGAAGCATAATAAAATAACTGCCAATTGCTGCTAGGTAGCTCATTAATTAAAAAAATCTTATTGCTGTAAAAATAATAATATTATATTGTTTGAAGCTTGTAATTGGAAGAAAAGAAAAAATAAAAGATTTTCATAAGTTATTCTTAGGTTTGGTTTTACTTAGTAAATAACATGTTTATTTAACTTTTTTTATGTTTTGTTCGGCGTTTATTTGATTATTTTTATCAAAATTAAAATGTGTTTCATGAGTAAAAGTAAAGTGAATCTTCTGTGGCTATTCGTACTATTATTTTTGTCGAATAGTTTTGTTCAAGCCCAACGAAAATCTAAAGACAAAAATGAAAAACAAATTATTTCAGCACCTTTTACCAGTCCAAAATTGGTGGTGGGGATTGTCGTAGATCAAATGCGTTATGATTATCTCACCAGGTTTTGGAATCATTACAGCGATGGCGGTCTTAAACGATTGGCAGCTGAGGGTTATAATTGCAAAAATAATCATTTTAACTATGCACCCACTTACACGGCACCTGGCCATGCATCGGTTTATACAGGAACAACGCCAGCCACACATGGCATTATTGGGAATAATTGGTATGATAAAGAATCAGGTAAAGAAGTGTATTGCGTGACTGATGACAGCTATGCTTCTGTAGGTACCAATTCTGATGCAGGGCAAATGTCTCCACATAGAAACAAGGTTTCTACCATAACCGATGAATTGCGTTTGCATACGCAAATGCGAGGTAAAGTAATTGCAATTTCCTTAAAAGATAGAGGTGCGGTTTTACCAGGTGGGCATGCAGCAAATGCAGCCTATTGGTTTCATGGTAAAAAAGAAGGTAGTTGGATTACCAGCACCTATTATATGAATGAATTGCCAAAATGGGTAAACGATTTTAATACTTCCGATATAGTAGAAGGGTATAAAAAACCATGGACAACCTTAAAAGATATTTCAACCTATATAGAAAGTGGGTTAGATGTTAATAATTATGAAGAATTCTTTAAAGGGGAGCTCAATTCAAGTTTCCCACATGATTTACCCGCTTTATGGGAAAGAAATGGAAATTTTGATATTTTGAAAAATACACCTTATGGTAATTCGATAACAACAGATTTTGCCATCGCCGCCTTAGAAGGTGAGAATTTAGGAGTTGATAGTGATACTGATTTTTTAGCGATTAGTTTTTCAAGTACAGATTATGTGGGTCATAGCTTTGGAGTAAATTCTAAAGAAATACAAGATACTTACATTCGATTGGATTTAGATTTAGAACGACTTTTAAATGTACTTGATGAAAAGGTTGGAGAAGGCGAATACACCGTTTTTTTAACCGCCGATCATGCCGCAGTTCAGGTGCCAGCCTATTTAACAGATAGTAAAATATCAGGTGGTTATTCAGATTCAAAAGCTATCATGGGAAAGTTTAATGAATTTTTAAAATATGCCTATGGCACCGTTGATATTGTTAAAAATAGCTCTAATGGGCAACTATTTTTAGATCATAACATGATTAAAAACTTAAATTTAAGTTTGTCAGAAGTGCAAGAGAAATTTGCTAAAGAGTTGATGTCTTATGGTGATTTTAGTAGTGTTTACACAGGAGAACAAATGTGGGCAAATAGTTATACACACGGCATTCCTTATATACTGCAAAATGGCTACAACCAAGAGCGCTCAGGGGATGTGCTTATGGTGATGAACTCTGGTTATATTGGTTACGGTTCTAAAGGTTCCACTCATGGTTCGCCTTTCCCTTATGATACGCATGTACCGCTATTATTTTATGGAAAAGGGATTAAAAAGGGGGAAACCTACGAAAAAACTGAAATTTCGGATATTGCACCCACCATTGCTGCATTATTGGGTATTTCATTCCCCAGTGGAACTACAGGAAATCCTATTGGTGAAGTGATAGAATAATGCTTAAAATAATTGTTTCTTGATGCCTTTCCAGCGTAAAGAACGAATAAAATTACCCTCTATTGGTGAAACCAAATAGGGTTTTTTTTCTTTTTTTGCTTTAAAAAAGCCGTTCATATTATCAAAAAATGCATTTACTTTTTGTTGTTTCCAGGCCATTTTTAAAGAGGCGATAAACGTAATAAAAAAACCGTAGCGCATGGTGAACATTGCCTTTCCTTGTAATAATTTTGCTTTTTGGTTATAAGCTTTACCCGTGGGTCTTAGGTGTTTCACGTGAAGACTTTCTTGGGTAATAATATCAAAACTGTGAAATTGTGCTAAAAGCTCATCCACTGTATCCCAGCCCATAGCACTTTTTAATCCGCCTATAGCTTTAAAACAGGCCTTTGAGTAGGCTTTAAAAGCACCTCGCACATGTTTTTTGTACATGGGGTGGTTTAATTTCCATTCGCCTTTGGTATTTTTTTCATAAATAAAACCTCCAGCAATTCCTGCCTTATTATTTCCTTTAAAAATAGCCGAAATTTGTTCAAAATAGTTAATGGGTAGAATTACGTCGGCATCTAATTTTACGATAAAATCGTATTGGTCATCAAGTAAAGCTAGTCCTTTTGAAAAAGCATTAATGACTTTGCTACCTGGTAAATGTTCGTTTGAGGAGCTGGTATTTAATTTTTTGAAAAAGGTATGTGATGCCGTAAAAGCATCTATAATGGTTTCTGTGGCATCAGTGGAATTGTCATTGACAATGATTACTTTTTTTGGTAGTAAGGTTTGAGAAGCTACAGAATTCAAAGTATCGTTTAAAAAAAGAGCCTCATTATGTGCAGGTATAACTATATAATAATCCATTTTTTAAGCTAAAGTATTTTGATAAATATCCGACTATTATTTTAATAATCTGTTTTATCTTTTTTAGAAACCTTAAGTTTTGACTACCAAGTTGCTGTTCGCAAATACTATTTTATATCAAATTTCTCCGTGCACCAATTTTCCGTTGGTTTAATTTCTGTGCAATTGCTATGGAAAGGAAAATTCGTCAATACACAAATTAATTCACCAAAAAAAAAGGTGGGATAATTTTAAATCTTGAACCCTAGATATCTCAAGTATTTAATATTTAGTTATTGATTATTTCAAAAATAACCGTTAAAAAGTATATATTTTCGATGTATAACCTATTTGCATTAAAAACCTATGAAATTTTAATAGGTATTCGTTCGGAATTATTTAGGAATTTTGACAAAGAAATAAACCCCTTATCCAAATTGTTATGAAGACTACTACCTACAACGTGCTTTTTACAACTATTATTGCGGTGTCAAGTTATACCCTATCAGCACAAAATTCTAAAACGCCACAGGTTTCTATTCCTATGTTTAGCGAAGTACAAAAACGACAAGAAAATTTTGATACCTTAAAGAATTTGGGTTATAAAGAATTAGAAATTTATGAAGATCTAGGAAATGCTAATTTTTTGAGTAAAAACTATGATTCCGCCATTTTTTGGTATGAGAAGCTTTTTGAATTAAGCGATGGTGACAACATCAGTAAAAATTGCTACGAACGTTACCAGCATGCTTTAATGGCAAATAATAAAACAATAACTGAGTCAGGTTTTGAGGCTAGAGATTGGGTCGCTCAGGTAAAAGAAGATTACCTGAAACCTAATAAAAAAGAATATAACTATACTGATTTTAGCTTTGACACATCCATAAAAATAAGATCCTTAGAAGCTTTTGTGCAAAAGGAAATTGTTTCAGAATTAAACAAAGAAGAAAATCCTAAAAACCTATCGCAAACGGCTTTCAAAAACAATGCGCCAATAGCTATGTCAAACAATGAAAATATAGCTTATTTTAGTAAACCTGTTTATGTGAAACCCCTGTATGGCGTTTTTTCGAAGAAAGAATTGATCACTAAAATTTACAAAGCTGAAAACAAAAATGGTATTTGGAAAACTATTGGGGAAGTGGTTTTAGCGCCTAAAAATGCTTCTGCCATGCACCCCGCCATTTCTGAAGATGGTAAACGTTTATTTTTTGCATCAAACATGCCAGGCACCTTTGGGAAGTTTGATATTTATGTGGCAGAAATTCAAAAAGACGGTTCTTTAGGAATCGCTAAAAATTTAGGAGAGAAAGTAAATACAGATCAAGATGATTTGTTTCCAAAAATTGTGGGCGGGACATCGCTTTTCTTCGCATCAAGTGGACATCAAGGCTATGGGGGATTAGATGTATATATGGTGGAAGTGGCAGATAACAAGGTTGGCTATACAGTCAACCTTGGAAGTCCCATCAACAGCAATCAAGACGATTTTTCTATTGATATAATAAAAGATAAAGATACGGGTTATGTGCTTTTACAGCGAACTAAAAATCAAGGTAATGCGCAGCGTGTTGCTTACGCATACACGCACCCAAACTTAAATTTCAAAAAAGTTCTTCGTAAAGACTACCCTATTCTTGAAGTTTTAAATAATGAGGCAAACATTAATTATTCGACCTCTGTTTTTGAAGATAAATGATTGTTTTGAGCTTTGCTGATATTCTTTTAAGAATTATCGGAATATGTAACTGTATATCAATTTTAATAATGTGAATCATGAATTATTTAGCTACCATCAAAATAAATAAAATATATAGCTTAGTTGTGTTAGGTTTCCTATTCGGTATTCAGGCAGTGAGTAGCCAAGAAACAGTTTCAGATTTTAGCTCAAAAACTACCTATCACAATCAGTTGTTTTTTAACAGATTTTTAATTAACCCTACTTTTTCTTTAGTACGGGAAGAAAAATCATACTTAAATATTTTACACAGAAACCAATACACCACTTTTGAGGATAATAATCAAAATTATTTTATTGGGTTTAGTAATAAATTGAATAAGAATACAGCGCTTGGGCTTGGTATTTACAGCCAATGGTCTGGAGTGGTGCAGGAGTTTGGTTTTAATGCCAACTATGCTACAGCAGTGCAACTAGGACAAAAAAGTAAATTAACTTTTGGAGCGAATGTAACCTATTTTAGTGACGGCTTAGATAGAAATAGGGTAGTGGCATCCGAAGATGATCCAGAATTGGCTGGAGCTGCCAAAGAAAGCAAAATTGCCATTCAACCAGGAATTACTTTATCTGTTGGTAAGTTCGATTTTAGTGTCTATGCCAGAGATTTATTAAGATACAATCAAACTACTGATGCTTTTCTAACGAATTTAAATGATAAGAGTATTACTGCCTCTTTACAATATACCCATATTTTAGGTCATGCAAGGGGTTTATTTGCAAATGCAAGATTGAGTCCCTTACTACAAGTTAACAGAAATCAGGACAATAGTTTGGCTTATGTAGGCTCTGTAATTTTAGAACTGCCAGAATATGGTTGGTTGCAAAGCACTTTTGATGATGAATTTGGATTATCGGTAGGCTTTGGTTTTAATCTGAGTAAAAAAATGTCATTGGGCTATTTAATGGAGAAAGATGTAGTTAATCAAGAAACAGATTTAGGCTGGAATCATGAGCTTTCTGTAGCTTATACTTTTAAAAGTGATAAAAATAGTGTAACAGATTACGCCAATAGTTCTCAAGATAGTAAGGTTGATGCGATCATCAGAAATTACGAAGAGCAAATATTAAAATTGATGGCAGATCAAAAAGAAGGAATTAAAAATGTTGAGGACGACAAGACTATAGAAAGTTTAGAGCTCATTTCACCTATTAAATCGACTCCAAAAGGCAATGGCAAAAAAAGTAGAGAAAAGATAGTATCTGGTTCCGCTGTGGGGATTGCATCGAATGATCTAATCGAGGATAAAAATTCTTTGGCCTACGAAAACCGACTTATTTTAGACGAATTAATTTTAAGACAAGATTCTATTGAAAACATTCGTAACGGACAATTTGAAGAACGTTTTGAAGCTATTGTAAGAATTTTACGTAACGATTTTAAAAATAATCTAAAAGTTGAGGAACAAGACGGAAAATCAAGTAAAGCAACAGCCTACGCTAGTAATGAAACAAAAAACTATGCTTTAAATAATATAGCAACGAGCTATCAAAAATTACCGATAAAAGTGCTCAATCAGTCGGATATTGTTGGGGTTAAATCTGGCTATTACGTGATTGCCAATGTGTATAAAACGGAAAAATACTTAAACGCTTTTATAAAAAAGTTAAAAGAAAAAGGCTTAAACGCCAAGCAATTTTATAATAAAGAAAATGGCTTGTATTACGTGTATTTGGCAGACTTTGAAATAAAACAAGATGCTGAAATAGCTTATGTATCTAACTTAAACGGGAAATACAATGATGAAAAATGGATTATGCAGGTAGATAACATTAGCGCAACGGCAGCAAATTTATACGAAGAATAGCAGTGATTTAAAATAAATTTTTAGTTTTTTAATTGAGTTTTTAATAAAGGTGAGGTTAAAACCTGCTGAAATGTTATTCATTTCGAGCAGGTTTTTTTATTGTATTATAAATTTTAGTTGGTTTTCGATGAACGGTAAACTTGCTGGGTAAAGTATAAAGCGATGAAAAACAATGACTTGAGGTTTTTACTTAAAACACTTCATCGAAAAAAAATGAATAAGTAAGAAAAATACTACTTTTGTTTTTAATTTTACCAATTATATGCGTACTTTTAAAATAGTATAATAAGAATTAGCAATTAAAAAGTATTAGGCCCACAATCAAATACTATTTCTTGCATTTTCTTAATCATCAATTTAACTTTAAAAAGTATGCTTATTTAAAAAAATTAAAAATCTTAAACCCCCAAATTATGAAAACTAAACTTACCCTACAGCAAGTTTTACAATTTAATTGTAAAAGCAACTTATTTTTTCTTCTATTTTCCACTATTCACTTTCTCAGAAAAGCCAAATTATAGCATATAATCTAGCTTTATTATTTAGCAACATTTTTTTAGCAGGCTTTTAGCCCTGCTTACGGATATCTCATGCTTTTTTTTAAAATGATATTTAGGATAATAACTTTATATTTCTAAATAATTTTTTAAAAAACATATTGGATTTTGAAGGTAGTTCTACTTTCAAGCAGCCCTCTGCATGTCTAAATTTAAAGCCATTATCTAATCAGTAATTTATTTTTTGATTATTAATTTTGACGTTCTTTTGCTTTGCAAAAAAATATCAACCAAAACCCCCATATTATGAAACAAAACCAACTAAAAATCATGGTGCTCGACGATGATCGGCAATACCATGAAGCTTACCGCAATTATTTTGAAACCTATTTAGATTATGCTTTGGTAGGCATTTTTACCTCCGTAAAAGAAGCATTATCAAATTACAACGCTCTACAACCGGATATTATTGTTTCTGAGATAGGTATTCCAGATATTGGCGGAATCGAAGCAATAGCCCATTTTAGAAAACTAGATGAAGAGGTAAAAATTATCATCATAAGTGGTCAAGGCGATTTTGAACTTGTAAAAAAAGCATTTAAAAATAGGGCTAACGGCTACCTAACAAAACCAGTAACCAACCAGCGTTTACATAATGCTTTAGATGCTATTAAGTTTGAAGGTGCAGCAATGAGTAATGACATCGCAAAAAAAATTATTGCGATGTTTCATAAAAAATCAGTTAGTTCGTTTTCGGAAAGAGAAAATCAAATAGTAGATTATTTATGTCAGGGTGAAACCTATAAGTCTATAGCCAAAAAGCTATTTATTACTGCCAGCGCTGTAAATTTTCATATTCAGAATATTTATGTAAAACTGAATGTGAATTCAAAATCTGAAGCTTTGGTGAAATTAAGGACTTTAGAATTTCAGTTTTAATCAGATGTTTTAATCTGGAATTTAGGTGTATAACTTTGTCAGAGTTTTAAACTTTGGCAAAGTTTATGACCAATAAAAGGTTCCCCAAATTATGATTAGCCTTAAATGGGAACTATTATTTTTCATCTGGCATAAGCGTTTTTGCGCGTTGTTGCCATTGATCAACTGGCACTGTCATTTTATATTTTATTTTCTAGCGTTCTTCAACATTTACCAATAAATAGGTGTTAAACATTGATGCCTGGAAAATTATTAATTCATGCACGGGGATGGCATCTCCATAGCATTCTTGTATTTTACGCTACACAATTTCGATAGATAATTTAAAGTCGGATAGGTGTTCAAGTTTTCCAATCTCTACCTTGGCGGCCTCCTTGTAAATTTTCCAAACTAGTTCGGGGCAGTATATGTTTTCATCGGATCATTCGAAATAAAGATCATAAGATTTTCTCTTGGATTTTTCTCCAAACATCTTCATTTTGGTGATAACTTCGGTGGGGAGTATATTTTCAGAATTTTTAAGTCGTTTTATTATATAACGGCCTTTTTTCCTCTATGTATCTACCTGTGTAATGGGTGTTAATTTAATAGGCTCAAAGGCTTCATAAACAAAATATTCCCCATCAATTTTATATAGTATTCCCATGTGGCTATATTTCGAGTTTGTCGCTTATTGTATCCCTTTACTTTGACTCGATGAGGAGGATTGGACTATAATAACTCCACTTTTTAGGTCATCAATAGCGTAAATGTAACTATTAACAGCCATGTTTTGAGTTGGAGTTTGGGCATTTCAAACTTTTAAATTTAAATGAAATAGGATAAGGGGTATTATGCCAATGATAACTTGGCACCATCGAAACTCGGAAAGTTTTTTCATGATTTTAGAAAGACTCAAAAATAAAACTCCAATAACTATCGCTGTTAAATACAAATAAACAAACGACTTATTTTACAAGTACATTTTAATTGTCATGATTAATCCATAAAGGAAATAGGTAAGGTTAAATAAGACCAATGGTGTAGTCAATTTTTTTATTTTTGCCACTATTCCAATTTCTTCTTGCGATTACATATAATGGCCATCACGCAATTTTTCCACGTATTTTTTAGTGAGGTTTAGCGCTCTTAATTCATTTTTTTTCTTGAAAGAATGTCCTTCCATTCTAATTAGAATATTTTTCAACACTTTTATAGCCTCGTTGATATAGGGGCCTTTGTTAAGCATTACACATTCTGCTTGAACGCTAAGTGCAGCATCGCTAATTTCGGCCCTAGTGGGCATCCCTGTTTTTGCTAAAGTCTCTAACACTTGTGTTGCCCAAATTACCGGAACGTGTGCTGCTTCGCACAACCATAAAATCTGATTTTGAACTTCCGAAATGCGCTCAAAACCGATTTCTACAGCCAAATCTCCTCTGGCAATCATTACCCCAATTTTATTGCGTTGCATCCCCGCAATTAAAATTCCAGGCAAGTTCTCAAAAGCTTCTTTGTTTTCTATTTTAAAAACTACCCCAATACGCTTCGCCTTGTTTTTATCTAGTTCGGTATATAATTTTTGAACATCGGCGCCTGATCTTACAAAGGAATAACCCACAATATCGGCATATTTGCAAATAAAGGGTAAATTCTCCATATCGCTTTCTGTTAGAGCAGGAAGATTAAGCACTGTATTGGGTAAATTGATGCCTTTATGAGCGCCTAATTTATTTTTGTAATTATGGGTAATTTCTAGTTCCAATTCATCAGCTGTTTTAGCAATAATGGTAGATTTAATCATTCCATCATCAAACAAAACAGTGTCGCCAATTTGCGCATCGTCAATAATCTCATGCAAAAGCACCCCAATTTCTGCTTTTTCTAGTTGTTCGTTGGTTTTGCTAAATACCGATGCTTTTCCCAAAGTGTCTCTTTTAGTGAGAATTATATGTTCGCCTGTTTTAATAGAAATTACATTTTTTATTTGCCCCTTTTCATTCTTAATTTTTAGGTCTCCCGTTCTGATTTTAGGGCCAGACAAATCCATATAAATTTTTACTTTTAGCCGGGTCTCTTTTTGAACTTCATGGATTTTTTCTACCATTTTATTCCAAATCTCCAAATCGCCATGACTTAGATTTATTCTAGCGATTTCCATGCCGTTCAGAACCATTTCTTTAATCATTTCTTTGTCATCAGCAGCCTCATTCGGCAGGGTTACCATAATTTCAGTAAAATGATTTTTATGTGTTTGGTTGAATAAACTATTGGCATGTTTTTTCAGTAATTTTTTGCTTTTTTTATAGCCAATTTTTTCAATATCTGATTTTATTTGAAAAGGTAATTTTTTAATCAAATGTAAATTTTTGATGACATTATAAAGGTTACTAAATACATAACCTTCGGAAGAACGAATAGATGATAAGCCCAAATCAGATAGGGTGTCGTGATATTTTCTTAGATCAAAACTTCTCAAAATTAAATAGCGATATAAGTTTTTGGCACTTAATTTATAGGCCTTATGCACATCGGCAATTTCTGAGTTAATACGCTCTTCACAGTCTATAATGTTCTGCAAAATGGCAGCCAGCTCCTTGTCAATAGTTTGTAAATTCATTTTATGAGATATATAATGGCTTTTTTTAATCCTCTTTTATGTTTTTATGATGTATTAAGATATTAACTGTTCTTTTGCTTAGTAAAAAAGTGTTTATAGGTACTTATTTTATTTTGAAAAAAGATGAGACCAATAGACTAAAGATAGACCACTTTGTTGGAATTGATTTTTGAATTAACGAATTTTTAAGGGAGGGCAATAGTGAAGCCTATAGAGTATTTACGATAGGTTTTTTTTAAAAAGTCAATATCTGCTTGCCTGAAACCACTAAATAAATGGTAAAGAGCTCAATAAGTAGCAGAAATGAACTTTCGGACTAGAGCCGATTTCGAAAATAATTTGGCTTTTATCAACCTTAAAAATAATATCCTTACTTTTTTATGAGGCTATAAAAACAACAATCCACGAACAATCAACAACCATGAACCAACAATCATATTCCCTCAATTTTCTCTCGCAAGGTTTTCAGGGCTAAGTGTATTCTTTTTTCTATCGCTTTTACGCTTACATTTTCCATTTCGGCAATTTCAGCATATTTTTTACCATCAATCCGGTTGAGTAAAAAAGTAGTACGTTGATTTTCAGGTAAATCAGCCAAGGCTTTTTCTAGTTTTTCTTGAAATTGTTTTTCTTCTAATAAAAATTCGGGCGACTCGTTTGATGTTTTTAAGGTGTCATCGGCATATTTTAATCTTACTTTTTCGGACTTTATAACATTCAGATATACATTATTAGCTACCGTATAGACAAAGGATTTTGCTTTGATTGGGGCTACTTTTGCGCAATTTTCCCATAGTTTTAAAAATGCTTCCTGAACCGCGTCATACGCCTTTTCTTCATTCCCGAATTTATAATAAATAAAGTTAAAAATCGTTTTAGAATGAGTTCTAAAGAGTGAGTTAAAAACCTCTTCCCTACAAACATTATCTTCTTTGGCGCTCATACATTAAGAGTTTTGTCAAATATATTTTAAAAAAAGTTTAAAATAAAGGTAGGGTATTTTTAAAGTAGGTTGTTCCATGATTATAAAACAAATTAAAAAACCCAATCCATTATGAAAAATGTATTTAAAAATATTGCAACAACTAGCCTACTTGTTCTTGCAATGCTATTCATTTCATGCCAAAGTGAGTTTGAAGAAATTGGAAACTCAGAAGATCAAACGGCTATTAATGCAAATTCTATTGTCGCAACTTTAATTAAACAAGCCAGTTCAAACGATGGCTCGTTTGATAATATCGTTGATGGTTCTAGTTGTATCGCGATACAATTTCCTTATACCGTTGAAATAAATGGTTTAGAAATTACTATAGACAGTTTAGAAGATTTAAAATTAATAGAGAAAGTTTTAGATGAAGTAGATGGCAATAGAGCTTTATTTAATATTATTTTCCCCATCAAAGTTACACTAGCCGATTTTACAGAAATTACGATTAAGAACTTTGATGACTTAGAGGACTTAGTTGATGATTGCTTGGAGGGTGGAAACGATGATGATATTGAATGTATTGACTTTGTATATCCTTTAAACTTTTTCACTTTTGATATTAATCAGCAGCGGACAGGTTCTGTAATGGTTGAAAATGATAAGCAGTTGCGCAGATTTTTTGATGATTTAGAAAATGATGCTATTGTAAGCATCGATTTCCCAATAAGCTTAAAATTATACGATGGTACTAAGATCACTATAAATAATAATAGAGAATTAGAGGAAGCGCTAAATAGTGCAAAAAATGCTTGTGATGAAGATGATGATAACGATTACAATGATGATGATTTCGACAAAAAGGAGTTAGATAAATATTTGGCAGAATGCACTTTTACGGTATATGAAGCTAAAAGATCAGGTAACAACCTAACAGAACAATATTTTGAATACGCTATGGACTTTAATGAAAATGGCACAGTTAAGGTTTTTGACAGACAAGGCAATATCCTAGAGGGTAATTGGAGTTCTATAGCAGGACAGGAACGGGTATTATTAACCTTAAAATTTGAAACTTTAGTTGATTTTTCTCTTGAATGGACAGTATATGAAATCGGAGAAGGTAAAATTAAGTTCTACGTGAATAACGACAATAAAATAGTTTTAAAACGTAATTGTGATTTCCAAACCAACGTAGTTGAAAGATTAACATCTATTTTAAAAGAATGTAATTGGGATATTGATAAGGTTGTTGTTTCGGGTGACCCTATAGAAAATCTAGAAAATTACGAATTCAAATTTAAAGTAGATCAGGTTGTTAAATTGATTAAAGAAGATGGGACTGAAATAGCTGGAACCTGGGAAATAAAAATGAACGAACAAAAGGTTTTGGTAATGGTGCTGAATATGACCAGTGAAACCAATCTAAATTTTGAATGGCCAGTGGTAGAAATATCTAATGAGCTTGTAAAATTTGGAACATCGGGTACTACGAGATATGAATTGATTTTGGAGCGTGATTGTGATGATAAAAAAGTTTGCACAGAATCGTACATTAATGATGTGTTGCAAAATTGTAAATGGAAAATTACAAATGAAGATGGTACGTTTTTTCAAGATTTAAAAATTGACTTCTCTAACAGAAATATACATGTTCACAATCCTAATAATACAGTGGTAGACGAAGGAAACTGGGAGCTTTTCGGTACCACATTAAGATTTAATAATTTGAGCATGACTCTTGCAAATTATATTGGTGATTGGAATGTTATTGAATGTGGTGATAATTTTTTTAAGATAAAAAGAGGTGATGAAATTATAAAATTGACTAAAAAGTGCGATTAAAAATAAGAAACTTAATTTCAGAAAAGGTGGCTTTAAAAGCCACCTTTTTTTGTGCGTATATTTTTTTGCTTCAAACGACAGACTTCCCATTGTTATTATTAAATTTGCAACTATTGATAATACTTTAAAACTATGTTTGATAATTTAAGCGAAAAGCTAGATAAAGCACTTCATGTTCTAAAAGGGCATGGGCAAATTACTGAAATTAACGTTGCCGAAACTTTAAAAGAAGTCCGTAGAGCTTTATTAGATGCCGATGTTAACTTTAAAATCGCAAAAGAATTTACAAATACGGTAAAAGAAAAAGCCTTAGGACAGAATGTATTAACTTCCCTACAGCCAGGGCAGTTGATGGTTAAATTGGTTAAGGATGAGCTTACCAACTTAATGGGTGGCGATGCCGAAGGTATTGATTTATCAGGCAATCCGTCTGTAATCTTAATGTCTGGTTTGCAAGGTTCTGGTAAAACT
This sequence comes from Cellulophaga sp., assembly GCA_041738035.1. Taxonomy (GTDB): domain Bacteria; phylum Bacteroidota; class Bacteroidia; order Flavobacteriales; family Flavobacteriaceae; genus Cellulophaga. Next base: position 31,759 of record JBGSQM010000177.1, on the reverse strand, counting down.
ACTTTTTCTGGCAAACTAGCTAATTTCTTAAAAACTAAAAAATCTAAAAAACCCTTATTGGTTGCCTGTGATGTGTATCGACCAGCAGCGGTTGATCAGTTGCATGTGCTTGGAGACCAAATAGGGGTTGAGGTATTTTCTGATCGTGGTAATACAGATCCTGTTGCCATTTCAAAAGCAGGTATTGCTTATGCCAAGGCAAACGGACATAATGTAGTGATTATCGATACCGCAGGTCGTTTGGCGGTTGATGAACAAATGATGAACGAAATTGCCAATGTTCATAAGGCCATTAAACCTCAAGAAACCTTGTTTGTTGTAGATGCTATGACAGGGCAAGATGCCGTAAATACGGCAAAAGCTTTTAATGATATTCTAAATTTTGATGGTGTTGTTTTAACAAAGTTAGATGGTGACACCCGGGGTGGAGCGGCAATATCAATCAAATCTGTTGTTAATAAACCCATTAAGTTCATTGGTACGGGAGAAAAAATGGATGCGATTGATGTGTTCTACCCTTCACGTATGGCAGAGCGAATTTTGGGGATGGGTGATGTTGTGTCTTTGGTTGAAAGAGCTCAGGAGCAGTTCGATGAAGAGGAAAGTCGAAAATTGCAGAAGAAAATTGCTAAAAATCAGTTTGGTTTTGACGATTTTTTAAGTCAAATTCAGCAAATAAAGAAAATGGGAAGCATTAAAGATCTTATGGGGATGATTCCTGGTGCTGGTAAGGCCTTAAAAGGTTTAGACATAGAAGATGATGCTTTTAAACACGTAGAAGCTATAATTTATTCTATGACTCCATTAGAGCGGTCCACCCCATCAAAATTGGACGCCAATAGAAAAAAGAGAATTGCAAAAGGCAGCGGTAGAAACATTCAAGAAGTCAACCAGCTACTAAAACAATTTGATCAAATGAGTAAAATGATGAAAATGATGCAAGGCGGTGGAGGCAAAAAAATGATGCAGATGATGGGTGCTATGAAGGGCATGAATTGATTTCAGGAGTAAGTTCACGCTTCGACTGCGCTCAGTGCAAGAGTGTCAAGTTCAAAAAAACAAGAAATACTAGGTACCAAGTTTAAATGCTAAGTTTTAAGTAGTAATGACAATTAACTAAAACGAATTTTATTTTGCTTACCGCTTTAAACTTTAAGCCCTTGCACTGAGCGGAGTCAAAGTGTTTAACTTGAAACAATTTGCCAACAACTGACAACCATCAATAAACAACATATACGAATGAAAATCTTAGACGGTAAAAAAGTATCTAACGAAATTAAACAAGAAATTGCGGAGCAGGTCGGTAAAATGCGTGAAAGAGGAGAAAAAGTACCTCATTTAGCAGCAATAATTGTAGGTAATGATGGCGCTAGCTTAACCTATGTAGGGAGTAAAGTTAAATCTTGTGAGCAAGTAGGTTTTGAATCTACTTTGGTGAAAATGCCTAGTACTACTTCTGAATTAGAGTTATTAAATAAGATTGAAGAACTTAATCAAGATGATAATATTGATGGTTTTATTGTGCAATTACCCTTGCCGCTCCAAATTGACACTCAAAAAGTATTATTAGCCGTTGATCCTGAAAAAGATGTTGATGGGTTTCATCCTATGAATTTTGGGAAAATGGCTCTAGATATGAGCACTTTTATTCCTGCAACTCCTTTCGGGATTTTAGAGCTTTTAGAACGGTACAATGTAGATACAAAAGGTAAACATACCGTAGTCATTGGGCGAAGTCATATTGTGGGCAGACCTATGAGCATTTTAATGGGTCGAAAAGGCTGGCCTGGAAATTCTACCGTTACCTTAACCCATAGCCACACTAAAAATATAACACAAATAACATCACAAGCCGATATTATTATTTCTGCCTTAGGCGTACCCAACTTTTTAAAGGCCGAAATGGTAAAAGATGATGCCGTGGTTATTGATGTAGGTATTACAAGAGTTGCCGATGATACCAAAGAAAAAGGCTATTACATTACAGGTGATGTGGACTTTGAAAATGTGAGCAAAAAAGCATCTTTTATTACCCCAGTACCAGGTGGTGTAGGGCCTATGACGATTGCCATGCTGTTAAAAAATACGCTTTTAGCAAGAGAACGTCACAGGTCTAAAAAAAAATAGCAGCTATAATCCGTTTTTAGTTTTTAGCATTTTAATTATTTTTATTCCCCCAAATGAATTTAAGTTTAGAACCCTTCTTTGATATTTCGTTAGACCTGCTCTGTATTGCTGGTTATGACGGCTATTTCAAAAAGGTTAACCCTACTTTCGTAAAGCTTTTAGGATACTCAGAAGAAGAGCTATTCTCTAAAAAAATTAGCGAATTTATCTTCGAGGCGGATAGAGATTTAACCATGGGTTTTAGAGAAAATCTTGTAAGTGGACTTCCTCTTGTTAATTTTGAAAATAGATACGTTAGCAAATCAGGACGCTTGATTTGGCTCAATTGGACTTCAATTCCCCTGCCTAACGAAAGTTTAATTTATGCTATTGCTAAAGATATTACCGATAAAAAGCAATGGGAAGAAGAGCGAGCTAATCAGTTGATTAAACTAGATAAAAAAAATCAGCATTTAAAAACGTTAAATTACAAAACCTCACACGATTTAAGGTCACCCGTAAATAATCTGATAGCTTTAAGTGATTTTTTAGATTTAGATTCTATTTCTGATGAGGAAACTTTAAAAATTTTGAATCTTATCAAATTATCGGCACAAGGTTTAAAAAAATCTTTAGATGAATACCTTGACCATTTAAAGTTAGCCGATTCATTAGAAATAAACACGCAGGAAGTAAGTTTCGACGAGGTTCTTAAAGTTGTCAAAGCAACTATAGGTACTTTAATTGAAGCTTCCAATGCCACCTTTACCAGCAATTTTTCAAAACTACCCACCATAGCTTTTAATCGCTTTTATATGGAAAGTATTTTTTTGAACTTTATTAGTAATTCTATCAAATACGCTCAACCAAACAGTTTCCCTAAAATAAATATCACATCTAAAATCGAAAATGGTAAGAAAAAATTAATTTATTCTGATAGTGGATTAGGTTTTGATATGAAGACGGTTGGCGATAAAATTTTTAATTTAAATAAAGGATTTCATGGGAATAAAGATAGCAAAGGTGTTGGTCTGTATTTGGTGCATAACTACATTACCAAGTTAGGCGCAACCATTAATGTTGAAAGTAGCGTTAATCAAGGAACCACCTTTACCATTATTTTCAAATAGCAGTAGAACTACAGTGGATTAAGATTGATTTTTACTTTGCAAATAACTGCCCCATATCTTTAAAAGCTTTAAACTCTAAAGCGTTCCCCGCAGGATCTAAAAAAAACATGGTTGCTTGTTCACCTACCAGCCCTTTAAAGCGAATATAAGGTTCAATAACAAATTTTACGCCTTTGTTCTTCAACCCTTCTGAAAACGATTCAAAAATATCCCAAGGCAATACCACGCCGTAATGTGGCACAGGAACGTCGTGGCCATCAACAGGATTATGATGCAAAGCTTCAGTTTCGTTTTTTGGTTTATAGTGAATCACTAATTGATGCCCAAAAAGGCTAAAATCGACCCAGTGATCACTACTTCTACCTTCTTCGCAATTTAAAATATCACGATAAAATATTCTACATTCCGCCAAATTATGAACGGGAATTGCAATATGAAAAGGGGTTAACGCTGCCATATGTTTTTTTGTTAAAAATAGTTTTTTATTTTGATTTCAAAAAGTCAATTATTTGATAATTTACCTCGTCTTGATGCAATGAATGCCCCAATCCTTGTGTGGTTAGTAAAGTGCTGTTATTCCAGTTTTTATGAATGCGTTCTGCTGCGCTGTAAGGTGCAATGGCATCAAATTCATCGTGAATTAACAAGCCCTCTGCTGTAATATTCTTGGCAAAGTTTGAAATGGAGAAATCCTTAATATTAAAATTGAATTGCATTTTAAAATAACTATCTAAACTTTGCTTAACGGTATCATTAAATTTTAAGAGGTATTGATAATAATCAATAATTTCAGAAAGCTCAGATGGCGATCCTAAGGATACTATTTTTTCAATAGAATTATTAGGGTTTTTGTATTGATTATACATTCCCGTCATACCTCCCATAGAGTGCCCGATGATATAATTCGGTTGGTATAATTCAATTAGTTTTTCGGTACAAGAAGTGTATAACGGAACATTTAATAATTTTCCGGTTGAATTTCCATGCGCAGGGGCATCTATAGCGATTATACTAAAATCTTCTTTTTTTAAAAACTCAATTAAATTTTTCCAACGGTATGCGTTACTTTCCCAACCATGTAAAAGTAAAATCGTTTCTTTACTGCCCTGCCATGTGTAGGTTTGTAATTTTAAATTTTCAATAGTTACAAAATTAATTTTTGCTTCTGCCAAAAAACTTTTTTGATGTTCTAAAACAGCTCCCTTTCTAGGAGAGGAAAATAGAGTAAATGCCTTTTTAGCTGCTTTTTCTTTTGAAAATAAGGCTAAGGTATTAAAGTAACTCCCGTAAGCTAAAGGTAACAAGGTATTTATTATTTTTTTCATTAAATAAAATTATTCTACTTCTCTATGCACCTTTTCATGGTCAAATGCAGGTAAACAAATGGCTAGGTATTCGCAGGTTTCAGGGAATGGATTAGCATATTGAACTCTCGTATTTTTTTCAATTTTGATGGATTGCCCTGCCTCTAAAACAATAATATCACCGTCAACAATAAATTGTTTTTTACCTTTTATAATGTACGTGTATTCGTCAAATTCGGGAGTTTGAAAAGGTTCACTCCAACCAGAAGGCGCAACCATTTTTGCAATACTTAAATTTTTGTCTTTAGTGCTTGCCTGCCCAAAGTGCTCCTGAATAATTTTACCATCGGTGGTAGGTACTATAAAAGGTGATTTTTGAAGCGTATATTTTTTCATGATGTAAATCTAAAATGTGTTAAGTACAAGGAGGACGATTCGGTTTGGCTCAGTGCAAGAGTTCAAGCGCAAGTTCATTTTTTTAATTTCACTGGTAAATTTTAAACCTTAAACATTGCAAAACCCGATACCCAAAACCCCAATTACTCCCAAGCCATCATCATATATTTTATTTTGGCACCATCAGGTATTTGTACTTCTTCAATATTTAAACTGGAGTTGTAGCGAAGGCTTTCTGGTAATTCTTTTTTATCAATAGTAAAATATAGTCCGTTATCTTTTATTAGGATTACGATATTATTCATAGCCGTGATTATTTTTTTTATCACGTACTTTTCTTTAATATCTTTAAAAGTACTTTGTGTAGAAATTCCTTTTTCTGTTGTAAATCTCGGATCTAAAAAACGTATATTTTCAATGGTGGCCATCACATCATTTGTTGGTGTTAAGCTTAATAAGGGTTGACCGCCTTTTTCGTATATTTCTATTTTTTGATAGCTGAAATTGGGGTTAATTATACTCTTTTTGGCGCCGATTGAATCAATCTTTATTTCTGGATCATCATTTGTACTGCTGTTTAATTTTGGGATTCCTGTATCTGTTACAATAGAATCCTGTGCGTAAATAGTTTCTAAATCGCTTACTTTTACTTCTTTGGTTAAAAGACCAATCGCATTTTTAGTAATTTTAAATTTAGCATTTTCACTTGTACAACTGATGAAGCAAATTGAAATTGCGAAAATTGCAATAGAAAGTGTTTTTTTCATTTTTAATGATGTCGTTTTTGTTGTTTTTTAATTTGATTTTAGATGATAATCTGATGGTTTTATTAAGTAGAACCCATTTGAATAATTTTATTATTTAACGCATTACTTTTTTTAATACTCCCAAGACGCCTCTAATAAAGGTGGCACTCGTTAAAACTTTCAGCACAGGATTCATTCTTGTACTGGTGGTAGTTCGTCTTGTTGAAGAGGTTTTCATAGGGTTATTTTGTTCTTTTTCTGCAATTGCTTCTGCTTTTTCTATTTTCTTATTTAAAAGTTCGTAAGCACTTTCACGGTCTATAATATCATTGTATTTAGCCACCAATTTAGAATTATCGATGACTTGTTTTAGCTCTTTATCCGTTAAAATATCCATCCGACTCATAGGTGCTCTGAGCATCGTAGCTGCCAGGGGAGTAGGTCGGCCTTTTTCGTCTAAAGCAGAAATTAAAGCTTCCCCAATTCCTAAGGAAGTAAGTACTTCGGTGGTGTCATAAAACGCTGATTCTGGATAGTTTTCAGCCGTTAATTTTATGGCTTTTCTATCGCGAGCGGTAAAGGCACGTAAAGCATGCTGTACTTTTAAACCTAGTTGTGCTAAAACATCATTAGGCACATCGGTGGGGTTTTGCGTTACAAAATACAGACCAATACCTTTAGATCTGATCAATTTTACAATACTTTCTATCTGGTTTAAAAGTGCTTTTGAGGCTTCGTTAAATATTAAATGTGCTTCATCAATAAACAATACTAATTCTGGCCTGTCGCTGTCGCCTTGCTCTGGAAAAGTATCGTAAATTTCTGCTAATAAACTCAACATAAAAGTAGAAAATAACTTTGGTCTGTCTTGAATATCGGTTAATCTGAGAATATTAATATAACCCCTGCCCTTATCATCAATCCGGGTTAAATCTTGAACATCAAAAGATTTTTCTCCAAAAAAAAGTTCAGCGCCTTGTTGTTCTAATTCTATGACCTTTCTGAGAATAGTGCCGGTAGAGCTGGTATTTATGCGTCCGTAATTTTTATTGAATTCGTCCTTGCCGCCTTCCGTGGCGTACTGCAACACTTTTTTGAAATCTTTTAAATCTAGTAAGGGCAATTTATTATCATCACAATATTTAAAAATTACGGCAACAATGCCTTCTTGAGTCTCGGATAAATCTAGTATTCTTGAGAGTAATACCGGGCCGAATTCTGACACGGTAGCCCTTAATTTTACTCCGTCTTGTTCTGAAAGAGATAAAATTTCAACTGGAAAACCTTTGGCTTCAAAGGGAATTCCTATTTTTTCGTGGCGTTCCTCTATCTTCGCATGTCCGGCGCTTGGTTGTGCCAAACCGCTTAAATCTCCTTTTAAATCCATTAAAAGTACAGGAATGCCTTTCTCTGATAAATTTTCGGCAATAACTTGAAGTGTTTTGGTTTTTCCAGTACCGGTGGCTCCAGCGATAAGTCCGTGTCGGTTTAAGGTTTTTAATGGAATTTTCACAAAAGCATTGGTGATGGTTTCGCCATCTAAAATAGCAGAACCCATGTTGATATAATCGCCTTTTGTGGCATAGCCTTCTTCTATATGTTTTAAGAATTGGTCTTTGGTGCTCATTTTTATGGATAGTTTTCGTAAAAATAGGGTAATTTTATGCAATTAAGAAAATGAAGACTAAATTTGATTTTTTTCCATAAAAACATTAGGTGTTATGAAAAGCTATTTTATTTTTTTAACAGTGCTATTTTTCCATTTTCAAACTATAGCACAAGACAAAACAACAGTTATTTATCATGAATCTCACGAGATCAAAAAGCGCTCCGCGCCATATAGCGATGTTGTTGAGGTTGGAAACCTATTATTTTTATCAGGACAAATAGGAATGAATCATACGACAAGAACTGTGGTTGAAGGCGGAATAGTGGCAGAAACTACACAAGCCATACAGAATATAAAAGCAGTTTTAGAACATCATCAATTAGATTTATCTCATGTGGTAAAATGTACTGTTATTTTGAGTTCGATGGATGATTTTGCCGTTTTTAATGAAGTGTATTCCCAATATTTTACCAATAAACCCGCAAGGACAACTTTTGCCGCTAGTGGATTAGCCAGAAACGCTAAAATAGAAATTGAGGTTATTGCCGTGAAGTAATAGTTTATTTAATGAGGTTTTATAAAAGTTGTTTTTTGACATCAGATGTATGTAGTTTAGGGAGCAATATAAATTCTTATTGTATCTTTGCAAAATGTTAGAAAATGAAGTTTTGGCATTAGTCAATAAAGGTGAAATGCTCCCGTTAATGGAAGAATTTTATACCATTCAGGGCGAAGGTTTTCACAAAGGAACTGCGGCTTATTTTATTAGAGTAGGTGGTTGTGATGTAGGTTGCCATTGGTGCGATGTAAAAGAAAGTTGGAATGCAGAAACGCATCCTCCTACTGCTATTTCTGCCATTATCAATAATGCATCAAAATACTCAGATACTATTGTTATTACAGGAGGCGAGCCCTTAACTTGGGATATGAACCCATTAACAAAAGGATTGAAAGCCAAGAATTTAAAAATACATATTGAAACATCTGGCGCTTACCCACTTACTGGTATTTGGGATTGGATTTGCCTTTCTCCTAAAAAAAACAAACTACCTGATGGCGAAATTTATGATAAAGCGCACGAGTTAAAAATCATAGTTTTTAATAAGCACGATTTTATTTTTGCCGAAGAACAAGCGGCTAAAACCAATAAAGACTGTATTTTGTATTTACAACCAGAATGGAGCGTACGTGATAAAATGATGCCCTTGATTGTAGATTACGTCATGAAAAACCCCAGATGGAAAGTATCATTGCAAATGCATAAATATTTGAATATCCCTTAGAATGCTTGTTGGTTGACTGTTTATAGTTGTTGGGAAAAAAGCGTTATGAATTGAAAATTTTTCTTGTGTTTGTCTACTGAGTTGTACATTTTTAACTAACAACTAACAACTAACAATTAATTTTACCTCCCGCCATTCGCTTTTAAATCTCGTAAGCATTCGGCATCTAAATCGGGTACCTGCCCATTTCTGGCGGTTAGCATTTTACCCATGGCAGCACCAAATTCTAATTCAGCACGCATTAAACAGTTTGCTCGATCGCAGTGTTTGTTACCAGTTTCTTCACCAGTTTCATCATCAACGCTTACTCCTTCATGCGGGTTCACCATGTCAGATCCAATATTGACCAAACCAAATAAATGACCAAATTCGTGTATTAAAGTAGCCGTTTCAATGGTGGCGACTGTAACAAGCCTGCTTTTTCCAGCTAAATTTCTAATGGTCGATTCATAAATGACCATCGAAGTATTTCTATACACCGCCCCTAGCGTCGCCAAATTAGCATCAGGATCGTCGCTGTCTGAAGGCGCATCAGCAAAATAAATATAAATGGCAAGTGTTTTTCCTTGATTGAATGCTGTTCTGTTTTTTGTTTCTAAATCAGCAATTTCTTGAAGTTTCAGCGTTTCTTTATCCGGGGAGTCTAATTCTTTATAGATTACTTCTATATTTTGTTTAAAAGTGCGTAATTTTAAAAACTCAACCAAATCGGCTACTGCTACGGCGGTAGGTCTAAACCCTCTTACGTGACCAATTTCTAATTTCAACTTATCAAAATTGGTATTGGACAATAAGTCATTTGCCGAATCGCCAATAGATTTAAAACTAGCTGGTTTGTCAATTTTTTCAATCTCAGCATCAGCCTCTGAGCTTTTGGAACAACTAAAGACAACTAAAACAATAAAAACAAAAACGGAGTAAAGGCTCTTTTTCATACAACATGCTAAGCGGTTCAAACTAAATATCTAAGATAACGATATTAATAACATTCTATTATCATTTTAAGCTAAGTTTCGCTAAAAAGTCGAAATGTGTACCTTCTTTTATAAGTTCGCAATGAAAATTATGGGCAATAGCCGCTCGCTGTAAAGTGTTGTAATCTATATAAAGCCAATCAAAAGCATTGCTTTTTTCTCCTTTATATGCCATGGTAAAGCTTACCTCCCCGTAATAGTTTGTATCGTCAGGAATCCAATAGCCTCCATCTTCATCTTCATCAAACATATAAATAATATCACTTGAGTCTAACAAAATTTGACCCTTAGGTTTCAAAAGACTTTTCAAGTGCGTAAAAAACATATTGAGATTTTCTAGTTTACCAACGATTCCTATACCATTCATTAATAATAATAACGTATCGAATTTTTCATTTTTAAAATCATAAATATCGCTAAATATGGTTTTGGTAATTCCTCTTTTTTTGCAGACTTCAATCGCCCCTTGAGAATGGTCTAAGGCAGTAACATCTAAGCCTTTTTCTTGTAAATACAAGCTATGGATGCCAGCACCGCAACCAATGTCTAACACTTTACCTTTACATAAATGTAAAGCTTTTTGCTCAAGAATGGGCATTTCCTTAAAATTGCGAAACAAATAGGGGAGTTCCATTGCGTCTTCTTCCTCTAAAGAGGAATAGGTTTTAATGTCTGAAGTGTAATTTCCGTTGTGAAAATTTAAAACTGCCTTTCCAAAAATATCTATGGCCATTTAATTCGTATTTTGCAGCAAAATTCAGTCATTTACATTATTATAAAAAATAAAAAGCCAATCCTAAGCGTTTTTTTTATTAATTACGCTGAACTGCGTACTTAGTAAATTGGTTTTTCAAATAAGACTTGAGTTAAATACCCAACAATGTAATCTAAACGCTATAGGAGTATTCGGATGTCAGTAATTTTAGAAATCTGAAGTATAAATTGCTTTTAAAGGCTGTTTGGAGAATTATTTTGTTCAGGAATAAATTAAAAAATTGTTAATTTTGACCAATCTGTAGCAGATAAGGAATTAATGGCCGCTGGTTTAAAGAAAATCTAAAAAGCGAACTCAACGATTTTCTTACTTATGCAGTGATACAAAAACTATTGATTAAGCAGTTTATAAGAATTAAAGAAATAGGAGTAGTATCAGAATAATATTAAACTGCCTCTTTTAAGTAAAAATTATGGACGATTTTATTGCGAAATTACCCAAACTTGCCAAAGAAAAGCATAGCGCGAACAAAAAATTCTTTTCGAAACTAAAGCAAAAGTCTCCTAAGAATCTAGATTATTTGATGCAAGAATTGCATATCAATGAGTTTAAAAAAACAGATTGTTTGCAATGTGGTAATTGTTGTAAAACTACAGGACCACTTTTTACGAATGCCGATATAGAGCGCTTATCAAAATATTTTAAACAAAAGTCACAGCAATTTATCGCTCAATATTTACGCATAGATGAGGATAACGATTATGTTTTACAACAAGTGCCTTGCGCTTTTTTAGGAGCAGATAATTATTGTTCTATTTATGAGGTAAGACCAAAAGCATGCCGTGAATTCCCGCACACGGATCGAAAAAAATTCCAACAAATAAGTCACCTAACCCTTAAAAATGTTGCCATTTGTCCGGCAGCTTATAATATTGTAGAGGTCATGAAACAGCATATAAAGTTTTAATTTTTTTTGTATTTTTACCCCTATGGAAGCACTCATTAATTATTTCGAAACCATACCCTCATTACATCGCTCCCTACTTTTAGTAGGTGGGATTACTTTTTTTTGGTTTTTAGAAGGTATGCTGCCCTTGTTCAAATTTTCTTATAAAAAATGGGCACATGCCATTCCTAACCTATTTTTTACTTTGACAACGATTATAATCAACTTCGCTTTAGCCTTTTTGTTATTAAAAACTAGTGATTGGACTATGGCTCATGATTTTGGAGTTCTTAATTGGTTGTTATTACCACTTTGGGCTTATATTTTGTTAGGTGTTTTGTTCATGGATTTTATTGGGGCATATTTAGCGCATTATGTAGAACATAAAGTAAAACCTTTGTGGATGATTCATTTAGTGCACCATACCGATCATAATGTAGATACTACCACCGCCAATAGGCATCACCCATTAGAGAGTATTATTCGTTTCACTTTTACTTTATTTGCTGTTTTTGTGCTAGGGGCTCCCATTGGCATTGTCATGTTATACCAATCACTTTCATTGATATCCACACAATTTACCCATGCCAATATAAAATTACCTAAAAAATTAGATGCAGCCATAAGTTGGGTTCTGGTATCGCCCGATATGCACAAAGTGCATCACCATTATGTATTGCCTTATACGGACTCTAACTACGGAAATATTTTTTCGATCTGGGATAGATTATTTGGCACTTTTATGAAGTTTGATCGGGAAGCTATAATCTATGGGGTTGATACTTTTCCTGACGAAGCAGAAAATAACAATCTAAAATCGCTCTTAAAACAACCTTTTCATACCTATAGAAAACCTACGACCGTTAATAATTAGGTTTTTGTCTTCCTGTATTTTAAAGATGAGTTCTATAATAAAAATGTATTTTTGACTAAGAACTCACTTAAAATTTTCACATTACTTTAAAACTAATCGAGTCTAAAAGACAAAACGAAACATACCTTGAATTTAGAATATTTTATTGCAAAACGGCTGGCTATAGGGAAAACTCAAAAGAATGGCGTGTCTGCACCTATTATTAAAATAGCCATTGCAGCCATTGCCATAAGTATTATTATGATGCTGATTGCTATCGCGACTGGAGTCGGATTAAAAAAGAAAATCAGGGAAAAAGTAGCAGCTTTTAATGGGCATATTCAAATAAGTAATTATGACAATAACAGTTCAGAAGTTTCTGTAACTCCAGTTTCCATTGAACAAGATTTTTATCCCGAATTTAGAAATATTAAAGGAATAAAACATGTGCAAGCCGTTGCTAGTAAAGGCGGAATTGTTAGAACCGACGATACCGTAGAAGGAATTTTAGCCAAAGGTGTTGGTCAAGATTATAATTGGGAAGTTTTTAAAGAGTATTTAGTCGAAGGGCGTTTGCCCAATTACAGGGGCGAAAGAACCGACGAGGTCATGATTTCCAGTTTATTAGCTAGTCGGTTAAAATTGAAATTAGGTGATACTTTCTTTTCTGTTTTTTTAAGAGATAATGACCCATCAAAAATTCCGAACCAACAAAAATCGGTTATTGTAGGAATTTATGATAGTGGTTTTGAAGAGTTCGATGCTACTTATGTTTTTATGGATTTACGCCATATTCAGCGAATGAACAAATGGGAGGATAATCAGATTGGGAATTTTGAAGTTTTTTTAAATGATTTTGATGCTATTGACGAGAAAAGTAAAGAAATATATGGGCAAACTTTATCCACTTTAGACACCAAATCTATTAAAGATAAATATGGTCATATTTTTCAATGGATAGATCTTTTTGATTTTAACACCGCTCTAATTATTGGTATTATGATTATCGTTGGCGGTATTAATATGATTACGGCTTTGCTTGTTTTAATTTTAGAGCGCACCCCAATGATTGGTGTTTTAAAAGCTTTAGGGGCCACCAATTGGAGTGTTCGAAAAATATTTTTATACAACGCTGCCTATTTGATCAGTATTGGTTTGTTTCTAGGGAATTTTCTGGGATTAGGTTTGTTATGGGTTCAAGACAAATTTCGTGTCTTTAAATTTCCAAATCCAAAGGAATATTATATAGAATACATACCTGTTCATATCGATCTTATTTCGATAGTATTACTCAATATTGGGGTTTTGGTATTGTGCGTTTTAATGCTCTTAATACCATCCTACATCATCACAAAAATTTCGCCTGTAAAGGCTATAAAATTTGATTAATTTTATTTAAACAATATCAATGAAAAGTATTTTCAGACTTAGTTACGTATCACTCTTAATTTTTATATTGCTGCTTTCTTGTAGTAAAAAAAATTCATCAGGAGAGGATGATGGCCCAAATAATAGCAATGAATTGCCTCTTTTTAAAGTAAATACCAATGGGAATGTTATTGTGGACGAACCCAAAGTAGATGCTCAATTGACTATTTTACAAAATGATGTTGTTCTTCAGGAAAGTAAAATTGGAATAGAATTCAGAGGTTCTACATCACAAACATTCCCAAAAAAATCTTTTGGTTTTGAAACACGTGACAGCAATAATGAAGATGTTGATGTACCTTTATTAGAATACCCAGAAGAAGAAGATTGGATTTTATATGGGCCATATAGCGATAAATCCCTCATTAGAAATAAATTAATTTATGATTTATCTCGTGATATGGGTCGTTATGCGAGCCGCAGTGAATTCGTAGAAGTCGATATAAATAATGAGTATAGCGGAGTGTATGTTTTTATGGAAAAGTTAAAAAGAGATGGCAATCGTATTGATCTAAATAATTTAAAAGAAGACGAAAATTCTGGCGAAAACCTAACAGGAGGTTATATTTTAAAGATTGATAAGCTTTCTGCTTCTGATTTTTCTGGAGGCAATATGGGTTACACCAGTACAAATTCTTTTAAATCTAACTATCTTCCTTTGAACGCAACAGCAAGTCAAGAAATTAATTTTTTATATGAAGATCCATCTGCTGAGGATATTACAACGGAACAAAAAACATATATTAGTACCTATGTACGCAACTTTGAAAATGCCCTTGCTTCACCTCAGTTTCAGGATCCAATAGTTGGTTACGAAACCTTTATTGATGTAGATAGTTTTATAGATTTTTTTATTCTTAATGAGTTTTCTAATAATGTGGACGGCTATCGCTTGAGTACTTATTTACAAAAAGATAAAAATAAAAAATTACAAATGGGGCCTATTTGGGATTTTAACTTAGCCTTTGGAAACGCAAATTATTGTGGTGGAGGCGCTACCAATGTTTGGGCTTATAAATTTAATGAACGTTGCTCCGCGGATATTTGGCTAACTCCTTTTTGGTGGAACAGATTATTGCAAGACCCAGCCTTTGTCTCTAAATTAAAACAGCGATGGGGACAGTTAAGAGGCAGCACTTTATCAAATAACACTATATTGGGCAAAATAACAGATTACAAAACAGCTTTAACTAATGCTGGAGCTATTGATAAAAATTTTATGAAATGGGATATTTTATCAATTTACGTGTGGCCTAATAATTATATAGGTCAAACTTATGATGCAGAAATTATTTTTGTAGAAAACTGGGTAAAAGCTAGAGTTACTTGGTTAGATCAAGCCATTAACAATCTTTAGCCTTATTTAATAGTATTAAAGTTTGTTAAACTTTAAAATTGATCTCAAGAGTTAATTTGGATACACCGCGTAAAGTGTAAAAGCCTATGACTTTTATAAAATAAAATAGTAAATTTATTAGTTTCAATACCTGAAAAGATTTCTACAGCGAGAATTTATTTTTAAAGCATCGATAATTATGAGCTCGACCAAATTATTTTTAAAAAATCAAACTGTAAAAATTGATGCAGGAGAACTGCTAAGTTACCAAGTTCATCAACACGAATTTATACATCAAAAAGGAAGTCCTGGTTGGCGGAATTCAGATACAGAAATGTTTCCTATTATTGGTCCAATGGCTGGGGCAAATTTTAGAGTTCGCACGGAAAGGGGAGAGGCAATTCAAGATCAACACGGCTTGTTACGCGAATTGGTTTATGACTTAATCAAGGTAACTGACACCAAAGCGGATTATAAAATAAGTTATACAGCGAACACAAAAATCGTAAATTCTAAATATCCCAGCAAATCAACCGAGGCTCTTTTATCCTGGCCTTATGATTTCGAGTTCAAAAAACAATTTGAACTTACAAAAAATGGTTTGCAAATTCGCTTTAGTATTTCAGGAGAAGAGGGAATGCCTTTTATGTTGGGCTATCATCCTGCTTTTAATTTAGTTAATGCAAATCCGCTTATAAAGACTAGTGAAAAGGAAATTTCTTTAACAGAAGTTTTAGCGGTTGGGAGTCGCGCTTTTCAAGTAAACAAGTGTAATGAAATTGTTTTGAAAGATAAATATTCTTTAAAAATTAAGACCAAAGGGTTTCAAAATTTTATGATTTGGACAGAAGTTGCGAACATGATATGTATAGAACCCATTACTTTTTATCCGTATGCTGTTCAAGAAGGTAATTTAGAACAAGGTTTCAGGTTTTTAAGTACCAATCCAGAAGTATTTGAAGTACTCTTGAGTGCAGCAGTAGAAGTGAATAAACCTAAATGATTCTCCTATGCTAAAATAGGGCCATTGCTTTTTATACTTTCAATTTGGGAAACTCAGTTTTAAGAATTTCACTCTCAAATTTCACCCCCAAAATTTAGTGTCTGGGAGAAAAAAAATATTTAAAAGTGTAACCAAGGTTACCGATTGTTTTTACATTTAACGGTACATTTGACCAATGCAAAAGTATATTCCCTTGCTAGAATGGTTGCCAAGGTACAAAAAGAGCAACCTATTAAAAGATAGTATCGCAGGTTTTACTGTGGGTATTATTTTAGTGCCGCAGGCCATGGCTTACGCCATGATTGCTGGTTTACCGCCTGTTTATGGCTTATATACGGCATTAGTACCTGTGTTAATGTACGTATTTTTAGGTACTTCTAAGCAAATTGCAGTAGGGCCTGTGGCCATGGATTCTTTATTAGTAGCAGCTGGTTTAGGTGCTTTAGCTATCACGGGCATAGAAAATTATATTGCTATGGCTATATTTTTAGCCTTTTTGGTGGGTGCTGTTCAGCTTTTGTTAGGAGTTTTTAAAATGGGTTTTTTAGTCAATTTTCTATCAAAACCGGTCATCAGTGGTTTTACCTCAGCTGCAGCCCTTATTATTATTTTTAGTCAGTTAAAGCATTTGTTGGGAGCACCGATTCAAGATAGTGGTCATTTTCATCAATTGGTCATCAACATTTTTCAGAATATTTCAGCTACTAATCTGTATGACTTTGCCATTGGTATCATGGGTATTCTTGCCATTATTTTATTGAAAAAATGGAATAGAAAAATACCTTCTATTTTGTTAGTGGTCGTTTTAGGTATTCTTCTGGTTTATTTTTTGAAACTAGAAGATTATGGGGTTAAAATCGTAGGGTTGATTCCCACTGGATTGCCTGGTTTTAGTATGCCTGAATTTAACTTAGAAAGAGCATTAGACTTGTGGCCAATGGCAATAACGATAGCCTTAGTAGGTTATTTAGAGGCTATTTCCATAGGTAAAGCTTTAGAAGAAAAAGCGGGAGAAGAAAGCATTGAGCCCAATCAAGAATTGGTGGCATTAGGCGTATCGAATATGGTCGGTTCTTTTTTTCAATCATATACCTCAACAGCAAGTTTTTCAAGGTCAGCCATCAACGGAGCTTCTGGGGCAAAAACAAACCTCTCGGCACTCTTCGGCGTACTTTTGGTGGTAGGCACGCTATTATTTCTAACTCCCATTTTTTACTTTTTACCCAATGCAGCTCTCGCAAGCATCATTATGGTTTCTGTTTTTGGTTTGATTGATTTGGACTACGCAAAACAATTATGGGATAAACGTAAAGATGAATTTGCCATTTTGTTGATTACCTTTCTGATTACCCTTTTTGTTGGAATCCCTCAGGGAATTTTAATAGGTGTTTTAAGTTCCTTATTGCTCATGGTCTATAGAACTTCAAAACCTCATTTTGCGATTTTAGGAAATATAAAAGGGACTGATTATTATAAAAACGTCAATAGGTTTGCTGATGAAATAATCAATCGGGATGACCTATTAATTGTTAGGTTTGATGCGCAATTGTATTTCGGAAATTGCGGCTTTTTTAAGAATCAACTTTATAAAGAAATCGATAAAAAAGGAGCCGCACTAAAGGCGGTAATTTTAAATGCCGAAGCTATCAATTATATAGACTCCTCAGGGGCTCAAATTCTAACCAAAGTCATTCGAGAAATACATCAAAAAAATATTAAGTTTTATATTGCAGGCGCTATTGGCCCCACTCGTGATGTTATTTTTAATAGTGGTATTATCGAAGAATTGCACAAAGAATTTTTATTTGTGAGAATAAAAGAAGCTGTAACTTTTTATGATGACCCCACAACGATAGTAGCATTAAGAGACAAAATAGCGTTTCAAAATCAATTTAAAAGATAAGTTCTGCAACTAATGTTACTGAAAATGCTAGAAAATTATTATATTTTTACAGCGAATTTAAAGAATATTTAAAACGTACAGATTAGTTTTAATTTAAGATGATTTTTTTGAGCACTAAAAAAGATTAAGACACATGAAGATAGAACAAATATACACAGGATGTTTAGCGCAAGGAGCGTATTATATAGAAAGTGAAGGCGAAGTAGCTATTATAGATCCATTGCGAGAGGTTCAACCTTATCTTAAAAGAGCTACTGCGGATAAGGCAAAAATAAAATACATTTTTGAAACCCATTTTCATGCGGATTTTGTAAGTGGGCATATCACTTTAGCTAAAGAAACAGGGGCAGATATTGTTTATGGGCCTACAGCAAACCCTTCTTTTGACTGTATTATCGCTAAAGATAATCAAGAATTTAAATTGGGCGCTATTACCATAAAAGTATTGCATACGCCAGGACATACCATGGAAAGTTCAACTTATCTGTTAAAGGATGAAAATGGAAAAGATCATGCAATTTTTTCTGGTGACACTTTATTTTTGGGTGATGTAGGCAGACCCGATTTAGCCCAAAAAGCAGCAAGCATGACCCAAGAAGAGTTAGCAGGTATTTTGTTTGATAGTTTGCGAAATAAAATTATGCCTTTGGCGAATGATATAATCGTTTATCCTGCTCATGGTGCTGGCTCTGCTTGCGGTAAGAATATGATGAAAGAAACGGTGGACACTTTGGGCAATCAAAAGAAGATGAATTACGCTTTACGTGCCGACATGACCAGAGAAGAATTTATTAAAGAAGTTACACACGGACTTTTACCTCCTCCAAAATATTTTCCTTTGAATGTAAAAATGAATAAAGAAGGTTATGAACATTTTGAGGATGTTTTAGAAAGAGGCACTACAGCATTATCGCCAGATGCTTTTGAAACTGCGGCGAATGAAACTGGAGCTATTGTTTTGGATGTTAGGCATCAAGACGATTTTGTAAAAGGGCATATTCCACGTTCTATTTTTATTGGACTAAATGGCGATTTTGCACCTTGGGTGGGTGCATTAATCGCCGATGTAGCACAACCTTTATTGTTAGTTACTCCAGACGGCAAAGAAGAAGAAGCCATAACACGTTTATCTCGTGTTGGTTTTGACGGTACTATTGGGTTTTTAAAAGGTGGTTTTGAATCTTGGAAAAAAGCCTCGAAGGAATATGATACTATTACCTCTATGCCAGCAGCGCAAATATGCGAAGCTATAAATTCTAAAAATGCAGCTGTTTTTGATGTTCGTAAAGAATCTGAATATGCATCAGAACATTTGCAAGATGCTGAAAATACGCCACTAAATAATTTAAACGACTATCTCGCAGAATTTCCTGAAAAAGAAACCTTTTTTATTCATTGCGCAGGAGGCTATCGATCTGTAATTGCAGCTTCTATTTTAAAAAGTAGAGGTATTCATAATTTTATTGATATTGCTGGAGGCTTTGGGGCTTTAAAAGAAACAAATGTAAAAGTTACCGATTACGTTTGTCCCACAACCATGTAAAAGCTTATAGTAATTTCACCAAATACTTAGGCCTGGTTAATCACTGCGGGGTTTTTTGAATAACTAATCGTGTAAATTAGTATCTTTTTTTTGACACTAATTTCACGAATTATCACTAATTTTATTCTTAAACCTCAGCATAACAACTCTTATAAAAATTTTCTCAAAGAAAAACGAGTATGGCAGAGATGTATTATATTATATAAAAATCTGATTTATGATTTTTATCATATTTTAAGTTTGAGACTTACCATATTTTAGCCGAATAATTTAAGCTTTATAAAAAATGAATCAACTAGCTATATCTCTAGTAAATTGGAATAACGGTATTATAATGATAGGAGTTTTTGTAGCCGTAGTCGTTGCATTAGTGCTTATCCTTATTAATTTTATGAATAGCGAAAAGAAAAAATAGGTTAATCGACAAGCGTTAAATCACTTATTTGGATAATGTTGTGCGAATGCTTTGCAACGTAGCTTGTAATGATTTGCTGTGTTTCAAATGTGTTTTTTTGAAACTTTATATAAGGCTTAAGGTCATCAATATGGTTTATAGTGGCATCATTGGCTATAAAACCGAATCCTTTATAAACGCTGTCCTGAACTAAAATAACACAGGTTTCATTAAAAGTCCGACCCGTTTCTTTGATGATAAAATCTTCAGATTTTCCTTTCATGGTCTCTAAGAAAGTGGTTACTTTAGCGTTATAGCGTTCAACGTCTTCTGTACCGCGACAAATGCCACCGCAGCTCAAAATATCATAATGAGAACAATGGCTCACGTTTTCTTGAAGATGACAATATTTTGGACAGAGACAGTAGCTTTTACAAACCTCTTGTAAAAGTGTTCTACAATCGGTTTTAGAATACAAGGTGTAAAATGAGTTTGGTGCTAAACCAAGAGTGTTTGAAGCCAAGTGTAGAATACCATTTCTATCCTCGTAGCTGAAAATACCATAGGCCTGTACTTTTCTTTTTTGTGCACTATTGTACTTCGGATAATGATGTTTTATAGCTTCGGATTCCATCAATAATGCCAAAATTTCACTGCCGGATAATTCAAAATCAATCGCTGTTGTTTCTTGACACATAGTGATTTCCCTTGATGATTTATCGTAAAAATGACTTAACACTCTTTTTTTGATGTCAATAGCTTTTCCAATGTATATTATTTTTCCTTCCGCATTTTTAAAATAATACACGCCAGCTTTTTTGGGTAACTTTTCAAAATCTTCTTTTGGCAAGCCTGGAGGTAAGGTCGCTTCCTGCGATTTAGCGTTTAAAAAAGTCTTAAAAACTTCGGCGGCGGCATCTTTGCGCAATAATTTCTCGAATAAAAGGGTCGTGGCGTGGGCATCGCCACGAGCTCTGTGCCTGTCCGTCAAAGGAATTTTAAGAGCCGAACATAATTTTCCTAAACTGTAAGATTGGTAACCAGGAATCAATTTGCGAGAAAGCCTTACCGTACATAACTTTTTTCGTGAAAAACTAATACCTAAGGTTTTGAATTCGTTTTGGATAATATTATAATCAAAATTCACATTGTGCGCAACAAAGATACAATCGGCAGTAATGCTAAGAATGTCTTCTATTATTTCATGGAATTTGGGTGCATTTCGAACCAGATCATTATCAATACCAGTGAGCCCTGTAATAAAAAATGGGATTTCGCATTCCGGATTTACCAAACTGGTAAATTCATCCACAACCGTGTATCCATCGTATTTAAAGATAGAGATTTCTGTAATCTTACTCTCTTTAACTCCGTTTCCAGTAGTTTCTATATCAATTATCGTGTACAAGAATTTAATTATTTTAGTGTCATCCAATTAAAATTTTATACTATTCTCTAAGTTTTAGTAGCAGTTTGGTCTTGTCTTGTAATAGGTTAATTCTAATTTCTGAGGCAAAGTTACTTGTTTTTTTATGAATGATATTTTATGGAATAATTATGCAAAAGATATTGTTTTTTTTACGTCATTTGTTATGTAAAAATTTGTGTTCAAACCCACTTGGGGAGCACTTTGAGAGTATCAATACAATTTGGGTTTTTAAAGATTTTGAAATCATTTTTAGAAATAATCTACGGAGTGGAAGACCAAATAATAAGGCAGATTTCAAATCTAAAAATTACTTTATCCCTAACCTGTCTTTCTAAAGAATACTGGGCATTATATATTTTAACTAAATTTTTTTACCGCACTAAATAGTATTCTTGCTTTATGACCATTTTGTACTAGGTATAAAAGGTAAAATAGATTTTGATGATTTCAATAATATAAACTTTAAAACCATGATAAAAACTTTAAGTATTTCGATTTTAATTTTTTTGACTTCTTTAGTTGCTTTAGCCCAAGAAGAGATTACCGCAACCCTTGTATATGAGGGTGCAGAAGACGAGGTATATTACTTTTCTTCCGAAGAAGATTTTACGACCTACTCTTTCCCTAATGTTAGCGAAGAAGCCAGTAAAAAATATACCTTAACCGACAGAAAATTGGTGGGTAAAATTTTTAAGGTAACTTTCACCTCAGAAGAATTTTTAAATGAGGATGGCGAACCTTATCAAGTGCTAACCTTGAAGGACATCACGTTAATTGAAAAAAAATAGGAACTTATACCATTTACCATTTGAAATTACTGTAATAAAATGCGTCTTTTGCCTTTCTATTTCAATTTAAAAAAAACCGTAGTTAAGGCTATACTTTGTTTTTCAATATCATATTAAAGAAAAAATCCATCATTTTCTTTTACAGTAATTTCAAACAATAACGGGTATTAAATAAAGCTTGTTCGTTTAAGAATATTTAGGTACCTTAAACGAATATCTTTTTTATTTTAAGAAACATTCAACATTAAAAATACACATTGAGTAAAGAAATTAATAGTCATAGAAAATTCCTTTTTATATCACGTTATGGCGAATCTTTGGATATCGCTTTAGCTACCCTAGAAGAAGGTAACGAGGTTAAATTATATATCGAAGAAAAAGGTTTACGAGAAATAGGGTATGGTTTTGTAAAAAAAGTAAAAGATTGGAAAAAGCACATAGATTGGGCCGATGTTCTAATTTTTGACTATACTGGTAACGGTAAAGTATGCGAAGAATTACGAGCCAAAGGCAAGATTGTTTTTGGAGGTACAAGTTATACTGATTCTTTGGAGTTGGATCGTAATTTTGGACAAGAAGAGCTAAAGCGTCATAAAATTAATATTTTACCTTTTAAAGAATTTGCTACTTTTAAAGAAGCCATAAAATATGTGGAAGCTAACCCCAACGCTTATGTGATAAAGCCTTCTGGAGAAACGCAAGAATTAAAACAATTGCTTTTTGTTGGGAATGATGATACCGGGCAAGATGTAATTCGGGTTTTAAAAGCCTATGAAAAATCTTGGGGAGATGGTTTTGGAACTTTTCAATTACAGCGAAAAGTAAAGGGTGTTGAAATATCAGTTTCTGCTTTTTTTAATGGAACCCAGTTTTTAACCCCAATAAACATCACTTTTGAGCATAAAAAATTGTTCCCGAAAGAACTTGGTGTTTCTACGGGTGAGATGGGAAGTAGCATGTTTTGGGTAAAAGATTCCCCTATTTTTGATAAAACCTTAAAAAAGTTCGAGCCTATATTGGCTAAAAATAAGTTTTTCGGACATATCGATATTAACTGTATTGTAAACGGTAATGGTATTTATCCTTTAGAATTTACTTCGCGTTTTGGCTTTCCTCAAATATTTATCCAACGCGCAGGAATTACAGAACCATTTGGAGAAGTTTTATATAAAGTAGCGGCTGGGGAAAAGTTTCAAATTCAAGTAAAAAAGGGATTTCAAGTTGGCGCGTTCGTGGTGGTACCACCTTTTCCTTTTGATGACAAAAAAACCTTCGAATTATTTTCTAAAGACGCTGTAGTGATCTTAAAAAAAGATTCTGTAGAAGGAATACACCCGATGCACTTAAAAAAGGTAAATGGGCAATGGTTAATTACTGGAAATACGGGGATTGCCTTGCTAGTTACAGGAACTGGACTTACCATGAAAGATGCACAAAAAATGATGTATAATCGCATTCAGACAGTCATTATAAATAACTGTTATTACCGCACAGATATTGGCGATCGCTGGTTCGAAGATTCAGATAAATTGTGGTCTTGGGGCTTATTATAAATTATGGAATTAGTTTTTAAACAACTTCAAGAAAATCCTCAATTGTTTTTTCAACTGCTGCCCAAAGTGTGGCAAAAGGGAATAGTGCCCTATTGGGACACCTACAGTGGAAAGGCTGAAATTTATACCCTTGAAGAAGATGGAACTATTGTAGCTGGTGGCGTTGTATTTAAAGATTTTTCTGAGGATTTAAAATACTTTAAAGAAGAAGCTAAATATTGGTTAGGTTTAGGCTACTTTTATTTAGGATATATTTGGGTCGTAAAATCTAAGCGAGGACAAAATCTAGGCTCAAAATGGTTGATTGAACTTTTAAAACACCATCCCAACACTAATTTCTGGTTAACCATAGAAGAAGAAAAATTAAAGAATTTTTATCTCAAAAACGGATTTCGGCTCATTAAAAAATTGCAAAAAGGTAAAACAACGGAGTGGTTGTTGGTTTATGAAAAGTAATATCAAATTCTAATTTTAGTTGGGTGGCAATTGAAATATAGAAAATGAATTACTATAAAATTGAGCCTTATTTCACAAAAAAATTAAAAACCAATTGATTTCTATAATTCTCTATTTGAGATTGGTAAATAAGGCAATATTCTCCTTTTTCTAAAATTTGGTTCGGAATAACTTTATACATATCATTCCCCAAATAGTAAATACTAAACGAGATGGTTTTTTTAGGATTGATGCCATTTTTTTGAGCAAACAAATTCCCTTTTGAAATTGTAAAATCTCTTATGCATTGTTTTTTTTTACTTTTAAGCTGAACCAATAAAAATTCGTTGGGCGAGCTAGTACTTCTAAACCATTGTCTTTCAGAATTGTTCGACAAAATATCGTCATTTGCTCCATTAAAACTGAAAACAAATTCACGCTCTTGTATCATGTTATTAGATGAACTGTGGATTAAATAAGCTCTAGAATTTATCGGTAGAAGAAACAAGGTAAAAGACGAAAGAAACAAGTTATTAATTCTATTATCTTGAATTGCGCTGGGAAATATTTTTTCTCTAAACCGATTTTTACGTAGTAGATCCGCGTTTCTAATTTATAGTTTTCTATATCGGATGTTGTTGGTAGTAAAATACTATTTTCATTAGTCTTAGTTTGACTATGGCCGCTTTAAAAAATGAGAAATATAATTAAAATTAGGCTTCGCATAGGACAGAGATTTATTTTGAATTATCAAACAATGTGTCATCCTGTGTTTGCTTCTTGATGAGACAAACTGTAGCCAAAAGATACTTTGCCTTTTCTTTGCAGAATTTTGAACTGCTTTTATGAAGTTTTTAGTAAAGGAAAAAAAATAACTTTAACTGTAACAAAATCGTAACAAGCGTATCTTTATAAAACTAAATCACAAAAAATGAAAAATTTCATCACTATTTTATTTGCGTTAATGGCCATAAATGGCTTTTCGCAACGCACCATAGATAAAGATATGGGCAATTTTAACCAAGTTAAAGTGTTCGATTTAATTGAGGTAAATCTCATAAAATCGGACGAAAATAGGGTTTTGGTTAAAGGTCGAAACGTGAGTGACATTAATCTAGTAAACAAAAACGGCGTTTTAAAAATAAGAATGGAACTGGATAAAATTTTTAGTGGGGAAGATACTTTTGTAGAAGTTTATTATACCGATTTAGATTTGATTGATGGTAACGAAGGTGCTAGAATAACATCAAACGAAACTATAGAACAAAATAGCTTAGAAATTAAAGCTCAGGAAGGTGCTCAAATAAAAGTAGGTTTAAAAGTAAATCATTTAGAAGTCAGAGCCGTAACAGGCGGAATTATTGAGGCTTCCGGTATGGCCGAAAATCAGGATGTAGTATTAAATACTGGAGGTGTTTTTGAGGGTAAAGATTTGAGAACAGAAAACACTAGCGTTAAGATTACAGCAGCGGGAGAAGCCGAGGTTTTTGCCACGGAATATGTAGATGTAAATATAAAGGCAGGAGGCAATGTCTATGTTTTTGGAAAACCCAAAGAGATCAACGAAAAAACATTTGCAGGTGGCTTTATCCGTATTATGGATTAGCCTAATGAAACTCTAAAAACAAATTCGGGCTTTGAAAACCTTTTTAAAGCCCGAATTTTTTGCTATATTTTCTTAAAAATATAACGGGTAATAAAAATCCCGGGATCGTTATTTGTAGAACTCTCAACGGCACTAGTAACAAAAGCCAATTCCCAGCCTTCTTCAATCATGGTATTAATTTTTGAAGAAATTAAAGCATCATTAGCAGCGATATTCTGAAAACGAATACCTGCTATGTTATAAAAATTTAACAACTTAGTTTCATCAAAATCTTTTACTCTAATTTCATCTCGATCAGATTTGTTTCTACTGTTGTCATCTTCTGTTTGGGTAGTGGTGTAGTCTTTATAGTCCTTATCCTCGTTAGCACTGATGATTCTAGAACGACCAAGACCACTCGGCACAATAGATTCTACGCTTGTAATCACTTTAAACTGTTGACTGTAGCCTTCAACGTAAAAAGCGAATAAAATACCTACGCTTAATAAAATTTTTTTCATGTTATAAAAATTTTGGTTTTTTTGTTTTTGAAATTTTTTTAGAAGCCAATTTTCTAAAAATTGTTTCGGATTAAATATATAATATAAAGGTAATAACTAAATCATTCAAAATAGCTACTGGTTTTTAAGTATTTTTGATGGTAATTAAAACAATTAAGTAAAGAGGTCTATGAGCTATAAAAGTTGTTATTTTGTGGCTTGTAAATTGTAAAAATCTTTAATGAAAGGAGTTGTCTATAAATCTACTGGAAGTTGGTACACTGTCAAATCAAAAGATGGTGATTTTTATGAATGTAGAATTAAGGGGAAATTCAGAATTCAAGGCATAAAAAGTACCAACCCTGTGGCTGTTGGTGATGTAGTTACTTTCGATATAGAAAAAATTGGTGATGAAACCATTGGTATCATTACTAAAATTGCGGAGCGAAAAAATTATATTATTCGTAAATCTGTTAACTTATCCAAGCAAACCCATATTATTGCCGCCAATTTAGACCAGGTTTTTGTCATGATCACCTTAAACAATCCGCCAACCTCTACCAGTTTTATCGATCGTTTTTTGGTAACTTCAGAAGCCTACCATATTCCTGCGATTTTATTGTTTAATAAGGTAGATAGTTACACTGAAGAGGAATTAGGAGAAGTTAAATATTTAGCCGCTTTGTATCGGAATATTGGCTATACCTGCATCGGGATTTCCGCGGCCACTGGTAAAAATATCGATCAAGTAAAAGTCTTAATGTTAGGGAAGACCAGTATGTTTTCTGGTCACTCTGGCGTTGGTAAATCAACTTTAGTAAATACCATTCAACCCAAATTATTCTTAAAAACAACAGAAATTTCAGAACAGCATTTACAAGGTCAACATACTACCACTTTCGCCGAAATGTTCGATTTAGAAATAGGGGCTCAAATTATTGATACGCCAGGAATAAAAGGTTTCGGCATTGTGGATATGGAAAAAGAAGAAATTGGTAATTATTTTCCGGAGTTTTTCAAATTAAAACAAAACTGTAAATTTAATAATTGTCTGCATTTAGAAGAGCCCTATTGCGCTATCAAAGAGGCTTTAGATAAGGACGAAATTGCTTGGAGCAGGTACCGCAGTTATGTGCAAATGATTACAGGCGAGGAAGAAAATTACAGAACGGATATTTACGGCGAAAAAAAGTGAGAGCAGTTGTACAAAGAGTTTCTCAAGCAAGTGTTCGAGTTCAGGGCCAACTAATTTCAGAAATTGAAAACGGACTCCTTATTCTACTAGGAATTGAAGATGCAGATACGCAAGAAGATATACTTTGGTTATCGCGGAAAATTACAAATCTTAGAATTTTTAATGATGCAGCTGGGGTGATGAATACGTCTATCCTAGAAAATGCTGGGGATGCTATTGTGGTGAGTCAGTTTACTTTGCATGCAGCTACAAAAAAAGGCAACAGACCCTCCTATATTAAGGCAGCAAAATCTGTTATTGCCATTCCGCTTTACGAGCAATTTGTAGTACAATTGCAAATTGATTTAGGAAAAAAAGTAGGCACTGGAGTTTTTGGTGCGGATATGAAAGTCGATTTATGCAATGATGGACCAGTAACGATTATCATAGATACGAAGAACAGAGAATAATAGTTTTTTATCGTTTTTTTGATGGCTCTTGTAGGAATTTTTATTAGATTAGTTGTTGCCAACAACCAATCCTAAAATAATGCGATTATACATTTTTCTTGTCCTCATTTTCTCTTCTCAGTTTTTGGCTTCGCAAAATTTAAATTATCAATCTTTTGGTATTGAAAAAAGTCTTACTGAAGATGCTAATGCTATTGTTCGCTTCAATGAAATAAATATTCAAATTAATGCTATAGAAGAATTGATAATTAAAAAAAAGCGAGTAGTTACTGTTCTCAACAAGGAAGGAAATAGGCATATAAATGCCAGAGAATGGTACGATGAATCTGATAGAATAATATCAATTGGAGCTGTAGTTTACAATCAATTGGGAAATGAAATTGAAAAAGTAAAGCAAAAGGATTTTATTGATGTTAGTGCTGTAAGCGGAGGAACCTTATATTCTGATTCTAGATTACTTTATTTTGAATATACGCCCACGTTCTATCCTTATACCGTTGAATTTAATGTGGAAACAAAAACTAAAAATACGGGTTTTATACCACCTTGGTATTTTCTTGATGGTTATTTGGTAAGCACTGAAAAAAGTCGATATAATATTACATACGCCACTACAGACTTAAAACCAATTTTTAAAGAAAAAAATTTTAATGATTTAAACATTGTTAAAACCAATTCAGACACCAGTATTACTTATGAGGCAAATAACTTAAAAGCCATTAAATATGAAGAATTGAGTCCGTCTTTTAGTAAAATTGTACCACAAATACATCCAAGAATGGTAAATTTTAGTTACGAAGGTTTTAGGGGAAAAATCAATAACTGGGAGGATGTAGGTTTATGGATGCACTCAAATCATATTATCAATAAAGATGAGCTTCCAGAATACACCAAAGAAATCGTAAAAGCATTAACGCGAAATAGCACAAATGATTTAGAAAAGGCAAAAATTATTTATAAATATGTGCAAGAAAATACGCGATATATTAGTGTTCAAGTAGGTGTTGGTGGTATTCAGCCCATAAGTGCTATTGAAGTTGATAAAGTAAAATACGGTGATTGTAAAGGCTTGTCTAATTACACAAAGGCTTTGCTGAGCGAAGTTGGTGTAACTGCATACTATACACATGTAGAATCTGGATCAGATAAAATAAGTTTTGAAACAGATTTTCCTGACTTGTGGGCAGGGAACCATGTAATTTTAGCAATCCCTTACGACAATAAATGGTATTGGATTGATTGTACCTCTCAAGTACATCCATTCGGTTTTATTGGCGATTTTACGGATGGAAGGCAGGTATTGGTGATTAAACCAGAAGGAGGTGAATTGGTTTCGACCACTTCATACCTTAATGAAGATAATTATCAAAAAACAGAGGGAAGCCTATCCATTTCAGACGATACTAATATTGAGGCTAGTATTGCTATTATAACAACAGGAATTCAATATGACAATCATTTTATCTTAAAAGATAAAACAGCTGTAGATATTGTAAAACACTATAAGGACAATTGGCGAAATATTAATAATTTAAACATCAAAGAATATAATTTCAACAATGATATTGATAAGATACAGTTCACAGAAAAACTAACAATATCTGCCCTAAATTATGGTACCAAAAGTGGTGATCGGTTACTGTTTTCAGTAAATGCTTTTAATCAAAATAGCTATCTTCCAAATCGGTATAGAAACCGGCAATTCTCATTAGAAATACAAAGAGGTTTTTTAGATGAAGACGAAATTAATATTCATTTGCCTGAAAATTATACTTTAGAAGCTTTACCAAATGCCATAAATATAGAAACTGATTTTGGCAGCTATGCCATTACTTTTGATAAAACTGACAATGGTAAAACGGTAGTTTATAAACGTAAACTTTTTGTTAAAGAAGGGGAATATCCTAAAGAACGCTATGAAGATTATAGAAATTTTAGAAAAGAAGTTGCACAAAACGATAATTTAAAAATAGTACTGATAAAAAAATAACATGAACCAAAATTTTTAAAACCATGAAGCACCTAAGTTTTAGTTTAATATTCTCGTTTTTTTTAGTGAGTTTAACAGTAAAAGCTCAAAATTATAATTTCGGAAAAGTATCAGCTGAAGAGTTATCCGAAAAGTTTTATCCTCTCGATTCTTCCGCTACGGCATCAGTTTTATATAGAAAATTAAATATTCGTTATAATTATAAACAAGGTTCTGGTTTTTCAGTCGTAACAGATATTCAAGAACGCATCAAAATATATCAAAAAGAGGGTTTTGATTTTGCAACAGTTTCGGAATTATTATTTATGAGTGGAAATGGAAGAGAAGTTCTTTCAGGACTAAAAGCATATACCTATAACTTACAAGATGGTAAAATAGAAGAAAGTAAATTAAAAAGTCCAGAAACGTTTAAAGAAGAAGTCTCTAAATATTACGAGAGAGAAAAATTTACCATGCCAAATGTTAAAGTGGGTAGTGTACTTGAATATACTTACACTATTATATCACCTTTTTATTCGAGTTTGGATGAAATAGTACTCCAGTACGATATTCCGATTAAAAAAGAAGAAATTTCAGTAGCTATTCCTGAATATTTTGTTTTCAGTCCTAATTTTAAAGGGTATTTAAATGTTACTCCAAAAGAAAGTAAAAAATCAGGAAAAATAACACTCAATACCAAAACCCAAACTGATGGAAGCTTGCGAGAGCCGTCAAAAACTAGCTATTCCACAAATGATATAAATTATATGATAAATGTTTCAGAATTTATCATGAATGATGTTCCCGCAATGAAAGAAGAACCCTATATAAACAATATTAATAATTATAGATCAGCCGTTAACTACGAATTACAATACGTAAATTTTCCTGAAGAACCTATAAAGAGTTACGCAACCACTTGGGAAAAAGTGGCAAAAACTATTTATGATAGCCCTGATTTTGGAAGCCAAATAAATAATACACGATACTTTAAAGACGAATTAACTACCGTTTTAACTAACACATCTAGTGAGGCAGAAAAGATGAATCTTATTTTTTATTATGTGCAAAAACACATGAATTGGAATAACTATTACAGTAAATATACCGATCAAGGGGTTAAAAAAGCATTCAAAGAAAAAACAGGAAATGTTGCCGATATTAACCTTATGCTCGTTGCGATGTTAAAAGAAGCGGGCTTAAAAGCTTTCCCAGTTTTAGTAAGTACTAAAAACAATGGGATTCCTATTTTCCCAACTCTGGAAGGATTTAACTATGTGATTGCATCTGTCGAAATAAATAATGAGATTATTTTGCTCGATGCTACAAATAAATTTTCAGAACCAAATCTAATTCCTAATAGGGCATTAAATTGGTTTGGAAGATTAATTAAAGAAGACGGATCCTCGGTTTCCATTCCGCTTGATACAAAAGAACAATCGGTGGAAACAAATATGATTCAAGTTTCCCTTAAAGCCAATGGCGTTTTAGAAGGCGTTATGAGAACTAATTATACCCATTACAATGCCTATAACTTTAGAAATGCAAATAATGAAATTAAGGAAGATAGCTATTTAGAAAAAATCGAAAATAAATATAACGGGATGGAAATCTCTAATTATTCAATAGACCACAAAAACGATTTAGGAACAGCCATTACTGAAAAATTTGATTTTAGGCTAGAAAGTCAAGCAGATGTGACAGGCGATAAAATTTATATTTCACCAACCTTGTTTAAATCTGAAAAAGAAAATCCTTTTAAGTTAGAAGAACGAAAATATCCAGTAGATTTTGGATATTCTTGGCGCGAGAAACTAATCGTAAATTTGACTATCCCTGAAGGATTTAAAATCGAGTCAATGCCACAAGCAGTTGCCTATAGTATGCCAAATAATTTAGGTTCTTTTAAGTATAATATTACAAGTATTGATAAGGAAATAAAAATAATGGTTAATATTGAGATCAATACCTCAATTATAACTACCCAAGATTATAGCTATCTTAGAGAATTTTACAGACATATTGTTGAAAAAGAAACCGAAAAAGTAGTTTTGTCAAAAACATAACAACATGAACATTACAAACGCACAAAAAGAAGTCGATAATTGGATTAAGGAACACGGTGTTCGTTATTTTAATGAACTGACCAATATGGCGCAACTTACCGAAGAAGTAGGCGAGGTAGCC
>JBGSQM010000172.1:0-4480 GCA_041738035.1 Cellulophaga sp. | reverse complement strand
TTTTATAATCCTGAAAATTTTGCGATAGTTCCGATAGGTTTTTGTTATCCGGGAAAAGCAAAAACGGGCGATTTACCACCTAGACCAGAATGTGCTCCGCTTTGGCACGAGCTTTTATTAATGCAAATGCCCAATGTAAAGTTGATAATTTTAATTGGAGCTTATGCACAAAAATATTATTTAAAAGAAAAAGTAAAAAGAACATTGACAGAAACTGTTGCAGATTATCAGTCTTATCTGCCTGACTATTTTCCAATTCCGCACCCTTCGCCAACCAATCGATTTTGGATAAGAAAAAATCCATGGTTTGAGGATTTAGTTTTACCAGAGTTAAGGAAGAAAATTAAAAAGCTTGTTAAATAAGTCTAATTATTCTTTTGAATTGTAATCTCAACTGCCATAAATTTTTGAAAATTCTTAATTTAGAAAATACATACTTTTCTAAGTTTGACTTACTTTACATAAAAAATTAAATTCCCAATTAATGACCTTACAAGATTTTAAAAACAAACTAAAACAGACACCTCAAAAAATAGAATTTTCTGATACTATGGCAGTCATTGAAGCTAATTATACCTTTACACCAACTGCTTTTACCAACGGAAAACAACAAAATGATGCTGGAGAAAATTCAGGCTCCTGTAAATTATTTTTTTTGCTTTAAAACAAAGTTTTTCTAAAGAAGAAACGCTAGCCTGTTTTGGGCAATATTATTTTGATGATGTGCTAAAAAATCCTAACGGGACAGGTCATCAAAATATTAGAAATTTTATGGCGACTGGTCTTAAGGGTTTGCGGTTTGATGGGGAAGTGCTTGATAAGAAGTAATGTTGTCTTTTACAAATTTTAATCTAATATAAATAGTTCTTCAACACTTATTTTAAAAAGCTTTGCCATTTTAATCGCTAAAATTACAGATGGGTTAAATTTATTGTTCTCTATTGCGTGAATAGTTTGCCTAGAAACCTCTAATTTTTCAGCTAATGCTTCTTGCGTTAATCCTAATCTAGTGCGCTCTAACTTAATTAAGTTTTTCATTCAAGATTACTTTTTTTAATCGATAGAATGAAGAAATAAATTAATAAATAGATAAAGAGGAAGGACTCTAATGAAAATTTTAAATTCTCATTAAAAACATATAAAACAAGGCCTATTAGTAATCCAATAATTGTTGCTGTTTGAAATGTTTCTAACCTAAATAATTTAATATACTCATCCTCAATTTTTTCCTTAGACAAAAGATAAAGGAGCAATCCAATAATTGGGGAAACAGAGATAACTTTACTCAAAAATGGTCCATATAAATCTTTGAAATAGTGGTGTGTGCCTGGATTTACTTGTTTAAATCCATCCATAAACGAATCACCTCCTCCCAAAAAAAAAGAGATAAAAAACACAGTTAGGCCAATTTTTTTAAAATGATTTGGGAGTAGTTTAAAATTCATAATGCTATTATTTCATACTAAATGTAAATAAAACTTTACAATTGAACAAAATTTTGGTTATTATTTTAAATAAAATATAGAAAACCAATCAAACCAGAAACTTTTTAAACCTAATACCCGTTACCCAAAACCAAGTACCTAATAAACTGATCCATCATGCTTTCCTTTCTCCCAACCTGTTTTTCCTAAATACTGCTCGGCACTTTCAACAGCGCCACTTTCAATACTCGTTCCCATGGAGTCGTTCCATCTATTTAAGTAGCCAAAAAGCGAAATAACACCCAATATTTCAACTATTTCTCCTTCGTTCCAGTAGTTATAAAGTCGTTCTTTTATTTCAGCATCAACAGCGTTCGGCACTTGTGAAGCCGCTAAAGAAAAATCTAAGGCAGCACGTTCAGCATCAGAAAAGGAGGCATGGGTTCTATATTCCCATATATGATCCAATTGTTCTTGTTCTGCTCCGTAACGTTCTGCTGCTCTAATGGCATGTGCTTGGCAATAGCGACAACCCGTTGCATTGCTGCTTACCCAAGCAATCATACGTTTTAAGGCAGAAGTTACTCGACCATCATTGGTCATAACTGCTTTATTTAATTGGATAAAAGCTTTTGAAATGGCAGGTCTGTGTTGCATGGTCAAGACCGAATTGGGACAAAAACCTAGGGTTTCATTAAAAAATTCAGCTAACTTTTTAGTTTCGATATCATGATTCGGATCAAGCGGAGTTACTAGCGGCATATTGTTATTTGTTTTGTATTTTTGGAACTTACAAGAAACAAAAAATTATGAGTACAACAAATAACATTTCAACAAAATGGTTAGGCAACATGACCTTTGAAAGTAATAATCCTTCTGGTCATAGTTTAAAAATAGATATTTCTAAAGAAGACGGTGGCGACGGAAATGGATTTAGACCTAAAGCGTTAATGCTGTCATCATTAGCGGGTTGTTCTGGCCTAGATGTAGCCGCTTTAATCAAAAAAATGAAGTTAGAAGTGGATGAATTTCATATTGAAACCATTGCTAATTTAACTGATGAACATCCAAAATTTTATGATAAAGTTGTTGTTGAATATCATTTTCATGGGGCCAATTTGAACGAAGATAAACTGCAAAGAGCGGTGGAATTATCTGTAGAAAAATATTGTGGTGTAATGGAAATGTTCCGCCAGTTTGCTGAGCTTGATATCAAGACATTTTTTCATCATAAAAATTAATGAATTTTAAGTTCAAGTTCACACTTTAGATAAGAAAATGATGGAGTTTAAGTTCAAAAAATCACATATGTCAGTTCGAGTGATTTCTTTGAAGTGATAACGAAAAAGAAATTTTATCGAGAACCCTGGCAAATAAAAAGGGTTCTCGATAAAATTTTCTCCACTGCGTTCCGAAAATCACTTGAACTGACAAATTCAATTTTAATCTATTAAATTAGATATCAATTAAATGCGCTGGACCATTAAAGCAAAACCCGAAAAACAAAAAGTAAAATCTCTTGCGAAAGCTTTGGGTATTGATTTTCTAGTAGCACAATTATTAGTACAAAGAGGGATTACAACTTTTGAAGAGGCAAAATTATTTTTCAGACCAGAATTAGAACATTTGCATGATCCTTTTTTAATGAAGGACATGG
Source organism: Cellulophaga sp. (assembly GCA_041738035.1). GTDB lineage: Bacteria > Bacteroidota > Bacteroidia > Flavobacteriales > Flavobacteriaceae > Cellulophaga. The sequence continues at coordinate 1,399 of JBGSQM010000172.1, read as the reverse complement.
ATATCGCCGTAGCCCGAATTGAAAAAGCAATTGAAGAAGGAGAGAATATCCTAGTTTTTGGCGATTATGATGTGGATGGAACTACTGCCGTGGCTTTGGTTTCTTCGTATTTATTGACTTTTTATCCCAACGTAGCGACTTATATTCCGGATAGATATTTAGAAGGCTATGGCGTTTCGTTTAAAGGTATTGATTTTGCTGAGGATAACAACTTCTCCTTAATAATTGCCCTCGATTGTGGTATAAAAGCGATTGACAAAATAGTGTATGCAAAAGAGAAAAATATCGATTTTATTATTTGTGATCACCACCGACCTGGCGACAATTTACCCGATGCTGTAGCTGTTTTAGACCCGAAAAGGAGTGATTGCACCTATCCTTATGATGAACTTTGTGGCTGTGGGGTAGGCTTTAAATTAATACAAGCATTAGGATCAAAAAGGGGAGAAACCATTAACGATTTAATTCCATATTTAGATTTGGTTGCGACCGCAATTGGTGCTGATATTGTGCCTATCACTGGAGAAAACAGAGTGTTAGCCTATCACGGATTAAAAGTGATAAATACCAATCCGAGAGCAGGTTTTAAGGCGATTATCAACGAAATAAAGAAAACAGTACTGACCATTACTGATGTTGTTTTTATTATTGCACCACGCATAAATGCTGCTGGAAGAATGGAACACGGTCAATACGCCGTAAACTTGTTAACGGAAATAAACCCTGAAAATGCTACAAAATTAGCCTCAGAAATTGAAAAATTTAATATCGATAGGCGAGGTTTAGATCAAGAAATTACGGAAGAAGCCTTAACTCAGATTTTAGAGCATAAAGAAGAAAAAGGCTTTACGTCTGTAGTGTATAAAGAGACATGGCACAAAGGTGTTATCGGGATTGTAGCTTCACGCTTAACCGAAACCTATTACCGACCAACCCTTGTTTTTACCAAAAGCGGCGATAAATTGGCTGCATCGGCACGCTCCGTAAAGGGTTTTGATGTTTATAATGCCTTAGAAGGCTGTGCGGAATATATAGAACAATTTGGCGGACACAAATACGCTGCTGGACTCACACTTTTAGAAGCGCAGTATGTTAATTTTAAAAAACAATTCGAGAAAGTAGTTTCAGAAACCATTGACCCAAACCTACTGATACCCGAAATTTCCGTTGACGCTATCATTGAGTTAAAAGATATCAATCCAAAATTAATGCGGATTATCAACCAATTTGCACCTTTTGGTCCGGGGAATATGACGCCTGTTTTTATGGCAGAAAACATCAAAGATTCAGGTTATGCAAAAGGAGTAGGCTTAGAAGAAAAACATTTAAAATGTGCTGTTTCTCAAAATGATTATGGCCCTATTGGGGCTATTGGTTTTAATTTAGGCGATAAATTACC
>JBGSQM010000156.1:0-4934 GCA_041738035.1 Cellulophaga sp. | reverse complement strand
TGTTAGCGGTTCGTTGTTTTTCGTCCGCAAATACTTTCTAATAAGGTTTAACGTCATACATATCTGCATATGCGTTTTCAATAGTAGGAATAATATCCAACACATCAAAATACGTTCCCCAAAAAACACTTTCTCTCAATTCTTCTACCAAATGTTGGTAAGAACGAAGGTCGTCAGTCTCCCAAACAATAATGTCTGATGCTCTACCTGAAAATGCTTCACTGTCATAGAAACGCATTTTAACAGTTGGGTGACTTTTTAAAATTGGCTGAATAGTTTTGTCAAGAAAGTCAAATCTTGCTTTTGGGTCTAATTTCAACCAAGTGTTTGTTGTTTTCACTAACATAAACATTGTAAATGTTAGTGGTTTTTTTACTGATTTGTCCATTGTCAAATTTTAAATTGTTAATAATGATGCAAAGGTGTTACATCGTTAAAACTTAAACATTGACAAATGATAAAAAATCATTTTTTACCTTTCAGACGGCTCAAACTTTCTTGTGTGATGCCTAAATAATTTGCGACTATTTTGTTTGATATTCTTTGAATGACTTTTGGGTTTGTTTCAAATAAATAGTCATACCGTTGTTTAGCGTCCATTTTAATAAAACTTTCCAAACGCCAAGCATTTGTCGTGTATGCGATTTCAAGTTGCTTAATATAAAGGTCTTTCCAAATTGGTAACATTAAAAGTAACTGTCTAAAATCTTGATAAGAAATTGTCAAAACTTCTCCCATTTCAGTTGCTTGTAGAAATTCTGTTGATGTTGTTTGTGTTATAAAACTATTTAGTGTTGTTATAAAGTTGTTTTCAAATGCAATGTATCTTGTTGCTTCATTTCCTTCTTCGTCAATAAAGTAGGCTCTAACAGAACCGCTATTGATAAAGTAAACGTGTCGGCAAGTTTCTGTGTTGCTCAATAAAATTTCATTTTTTGTAACTTGTCTAACTTTGAAACAACTCAAAATCTTATCCAAGTCGTCCGTTGTCGCTCTTATTGTTATTGTCAAAAATTGTTCAAGTTGTTCTGTCATTTCAATGTTTGTAGGATGTCGTTACAATGACCGCTAACAATAGTATATAGAACATATGTTCTATATACTGCTAATTTAAGATATATATAACATATGTTATATATATCTTTTATAAATTCTAAGAATCAAGCGGATTTTTTATTTTTTTAAAAGTTGTAGTGGCGACATGGGTGTAAATTTCAGTGGTCTTGCTAGAACTATGACCCAATAACACTTGAATTTGCCTTAAATCTACACCAGCTTCTAATAAGTGTGTGGCAAAGCTATGTCGGAGCATATGAGGGGATACCGGAATTTTAATACCTGCTTTTTCAGCAGCATTTAGCACTATTTTTCCAATACTTTGTCCAGAATATTGCTTGCCATACATACCCTCAACAATATATTTTTCTGGTTTGTATTGTTTGTAGTACTCCCTCATATCTTCTAATAGGGAATGGGATAGTAGCGTATAACGATCTTTATTTCCTTTTGCAGCTTCAATCCGTATTAACATTCTTTTGCTATCAATATCTGTAATTTTTAAATTTACTAGTTCATTTCTGCGTATTCCCGAAGAATACAAAAGGCTAACAATACATTTGTGTTTTAAGTTGTTTGTATTTGCAATGATGCTCAATACATCTTCTTTGGAAAGTATTTTAGGTAATTTCTTTTCTTTTCTTGGTCTTTCAATTTCGTAAAACCTATTAGGCATACCAAGTACAGATTCATAGTAAAACTTGATACTGTTGATGGCAGAATTTATATACGCATTGGATTTGTCTTCCTGTACTAATTTTAAAATATACTTTCTAACATCACTTTCATTAATCGAAACTAAATCTTTAGAAATGTAATAATTAATGAATGTTTCAAATGAAGTAACATATGTTTTTACGGTATTATTAGCGTATTTCCTCAATTCTAATTTATCCAAATAGCTGGTAGGACATACACGGTAAGTAGTCGGAAGTTGCCTTTTTCTGAACCATGTAATATCTATAGGTTCATTAGTTTCTTTTACCGTGCTTTTATCAAAAAAATAATTGCAATTTACCCAAACAACACCATTGAATATTTTGAATATCTGATCAAGATTTTCTTTAGTGTTTAAAATATAGGCCATATTAAAGCTATTACTCCACTTAACATCTGGTAATTGCTTCACCAACGCATGAATAACTTTATCCGTATTAAATTGTAACCCTATAAAACGCTTTTCTTTTATTAAAAGATGTTTTAATGTAACACTCCTACCATTATCCATAAGTACTTTTTTTGCCAAATTAATGGATATAAATTACTTAATTGTATCTTAAGCGAATAATGTTCGTATAGACATTCACTTAAATTTGAATAGATGAGATTACAACAGGATTGTTTGTATTGTAAAAAGCAAATTACAGGTAGAACCGATAAAAAATATTGCAACTTACATTGTAAGAGTGCCTACCAATACCAGCAGGCCAAAGAACAACCAGAACGATTTTATAACATTGTAGACAATCAGTTGAAACTTAATCGTAAAATTCTAAAAGAATTTAATAGAGGAGGTAAAGTAACCGTAAGGGCAGAACTAATAAATGAAATGGGATTTGATGCTAATTTTTTTACGCACTATTGGAAAAACCAGAAAGGTGATGTTTATCTATTTGTTTATGAATTCGGTTTCTTGAAAAAATTAGAAAATGGAAAGGAAAAGTATGTTTTAGTACTCTGGCAAGAGTATATGAATAAGCCCAAAATTTAATTTGATAAATTTTATTGTCTTTAATAAAGTAAAACACCATAGCATTTGCTCTAATTTAAATACCAAACTAGTTCCACCACATTCCTCTACATTTCGCGAAAAACTTCATTCCGAGAAAAGAGGTTCACTACATTATCTTGAACCCCGTCGCAGAAAAAGCGACGGGGTTCGCCTAGTAAAAAGAATACCATAACCTATTTCTTCACAAAGTTTAAATTCTGGCCGAGACGAACTGCATAACCCTTCGTTCACCCGTTCGACTTCGCTCAGGGCAGGCTTCACTTTTATAAGATCTTACTCGTACAAAATTTTTAATATCGATTACCGAAAAGGTAACGGCGATGGCGCTATGGAAAGTAAGTGATTAAAATTAAATTGAAGCCCAATTTGTATCGTTTTAATATAAATATAACTTGGAAATAATAAGAGAGCATAGGATTTCACGTCAATTAAAAAGGAAAACGCTCAAGATATAATAAGTACGTGATTTAAAAAGAAAATACACGTCAAATTATATCAAAATATATCATCCTAAATGAATTAATAAAATGATTTAAATATATGATTATCAATTTATTAAAATTATGTAACTTCAATTTATTACTAAAAAGTAATACTGTTAAATGTGCTAAAAATAGCTTTTTAACTTTTGTTAAAATGTATAAAGATCCTGAAATGAAATGAAGGAATCGAATAGCAAGGGGGCAACACGCTGGCGCGATGTTACGTTTATTCGATTTTCTATAAGTATAGTGTTTATAGGGCTAAGCGTTGTTTCTGGACTTTTTGAAGTTTAACCACAAACACTACTTTTTACTAAAAATAGTTAAGAACCGTCATAAATAGGCCATTAGTTTACTAAAAACTATGAATAAAGTATTTGAAAAAGAGGATTTTGAGACTTTAAAGATAAAAAGTTCTGTGGCTAGACAATTTAGAAATTTTAGTAAAATGATGTCAAAATCTCAATCATTGATCTTACTACTAATGATGGATTTTTTTAATGACAACGGAATTTCCCCAGCAGAACATATAAGACCTAGATTGGAAACCTTCGAAAATAGAATTTCTATGCTGATCAAAAAGCGAATGAACGGAATGATTGCTATTATAAAAGATATAGAAAAGTCGCAGACCAAGCCTACTGTTGCAATGCTGCAATCGCTTTTTGAACAAACCGAACAGCCTAAAAAGAAATTGATTTTAGAAAAAAATGTTCCAGGGGAAATTAGAAAAGTTCGTTTGCGAGAAATCAAAAAATCAAACATAGAAAAATAATGGAGAAGGTCAATTACATTAATCACCTCAATATTGTCTTGGAAATGTTTCATAACGATGAGCGAATTAAGCAAGGGCATATCACTTTTATCTGGCATTTTTTCAGCTTTGGAACCGAAAGTTTTTTAGATATCTTAACCATAAATCTTGAGCTAATAATGGAAAGGGCAAAATTTAAATCAAAAACAACCTACCATAAACATTTGTGAGATTTGGATGAATGGGGTTATATTAAATATTATCCATCGTATCACCCAGCGATAGGTTCTAAAATTAAGAGGACTAGAGCTTGTTCCAAAAGTGGTACAACGATTGGGACACAGAAAGTCCAAAATCTGGACAAATACTTCCCAAAACCTAGCCAAAATTTGATATCTTCTTATAAACATAAAACAAAAGAAAACTTAAATAAACAGGCTGTTATTTTTTTTAATGAAAAAGAGGTTATCTTCTTTTTTAAAAATAATAAATGACCTGAGATAGAAGCTAGAAAATTTTATAGTTTCATTCAGTCAAAAAAATGGAAAACAGATAATTGACAAACTTTAGCTAAGATTTTTATAAAAAACAATTTTAAGTTGGAAGAACCTAAAACGACCAGTCCAATATCTGGCTATGTAAATCGTATGTTGCAATTGAAAGAGAAAAAAAATAGATAGTTGTTATGGTACTATTTAAATTTATTCCTCAAAATTTCCATGTACTTACTCACTTTCATATCCAATATTTTAGCGTAATGCTGAGTGGTTTTAAGAGGCTCAATACAAAAAGTTGTGGAGTAATTATAAATGACTGAACTTTGAATCTAAAAAGATTCTATGTTTTCAGATTCCTTATTAGCTATCTCGAAATTATTACTTCCAGAAGTTCTTGTTGACTTTTTTAATCT